>NZ_JAKKCS010000030.1:0-13768 GCF_021728075.1 Vibrio sp. D54
AAACGACTGACGTTATTCATTGCTCTCATTCCGTTGATAAATAGACGAAAGTAATTAATACAATCAGAAGAAATAATGACCTATTTATCATCGGTATCTATGTGATCAACCTCTAGAAAGCTAACGCTTTCTATACGGCGATTTGCCGTTTTTCTGGCAGGCTACCGCCTTCTTTCTTATCAAAAGCGCTATCAATCGTAGCACTTATATATATGAAACAAATAGAAAAACAGTATGAATATGTGTGGTAGCGCTCGCAATTAGGCGGCGCACAGCACGCTAATTTCAAAAGTGGTGATACATTAAGGGAACTGTATAAATAAACAGGTTAATTTATCATGAAAAGTCAGTTTTTACTTAGTGTAAAAGAGCACATGCTTACTCGTCATTATGCAAATAAAACTATCGAAAGTTATCTATTTTGGATAAAACGCTTTATCACTTTTCACCAGCTTGCTCACCCATCAACACTAGCAGAAGATGATGTCATTCAATTTCTGAGTTACTTAGCGGTAGAAGAAAAAGTTGCGGTAAAAACGCAAGCTTTGGCGCTGAACTCAATATCATTTTTATATCGTGATTATTTCAAAACCCCACTATCACTTGATATGAGATTTCAGAAATCCTTGACCGAAAAGAAACTTCCCGTTGTGTTAACCAGGGAGGAGATCCGAAGATTCGTTCAGCATATCGACCCGAGGTATAGACTCCATATTCAGCTGCTTTACGGCTCAGGGCTTCGAGTGATGGAATGTTTACGCTTACGAGTTCAAGACATCGATTATGATTATGGTGCAGTTCGCGTTTGGCAAGGAAAAGGAGGTAAAAATCGTACAGTCACATTAGCCAAAGAACTGCATGAACCACTTAAAGCTCAAGTTAATTTAGCAAGAAACTATTACTTTAAAGATAGACACATGCCTGGTTATGCGGGCGTATACATCTCTGAAGGTTTACGACGTAAATACCCAAAAGCGGAGCTAGATTTTAACTGGCACTTTTTGTTTCCATCAACAAAGTTAAGCGCAGATCGAGACACTGGTGAATTGAGAAGGCATCATATCAATGAAAGCGCAATACAAAGAGCAGTAAAGCGCGCGGCAAGCGACGCAAGCATTGAGAAAACTGTAACTTGCCACACACTAAGACACAGTTTTGCCACGCACTTATTGGAATCTGGCGCAGACATTAGAACCGTTCAGGAACAATTAGGGCATACTGATGTAAAAACCACGCAAATCTATACTCACGTTATCGAGCGCGGGGCTGGCGGTGTGTTGAGTCCATTATCCAGCCTTTAGAAAAACAAAGCCACCTCGAAAGGTGGCTTTGTTTTATAACTCGTTATTGACGAACACCGAGTTTCACATTGCCTTTTGAGTCAAACCAAAGTGCTTGCGAACGGCGACGTCCTATTAGTATCGGACCATCATCATAAAAGAGAAAGTTCTTCCAGTGCTTTTTAAAAATAGACCATTTCGTTTCGATGACATTGTACTTCTCGTAGCAAAAGTAAACGGTCACATCGTCTTGCCAATCGATATGTGTCTCAACTTCCGCTGGCATGTCAGGATCATCCGACTCCCACGCAGCCATCCAATCCACAGTTTCAGACCAATTCGCCTCATTCATTGGCCAGTCTTGGGAACTAAGTCTATCCATATCAGGGCTTTGAGCACTGATATTTTCTTTCCAAAATTGTGCTGAACGGGCTTGGCTCATCGGCTTAATAAAAGCCAAATCTTCTTCTGGCACAGGCATCGACTGATGCGTAAAAATCCATTTTCTTTGGTATTCATCCAAAGGCAAATAAGACATTCAGTCTCCTTTATTACGATTTCAGCCAACCTTTCTCTGTGGCTTCTTCAATCAACTCTTTCGCTTTGTCCCATAAGGTAACAGAGCCAAATTCAATTCGTTTATTAATGGTAAGTGCTTGTTCGCGTGAGACACCATGTTCCTTCCAACTCTGACCATTATTATGGTAGTTCAAGAGCATTGGAATTAACCGATCGAGTGCTTTTGCATACTTAGCATCATCGGTCTGCGCGGCTTCAAATTCATGCCAAAGCGCCAATAGCTCTTGCTCCTGATCGCTGGGTAACATACCAAACAAGCGCTCTGCAGCTCTAATTTCTTTTTCAGCTTGCTCTTGAGACGCAGCAGTATCATAAACAAAGGTATCGCCCGCGTCGATCTCTACTACGTCATGTATCAATAACATTTTCATCACTCGGCAAATATCAACAGGTGCATTCGCATGCTCTTCCATCAATATTGCCATCAGTGCGACATGCCAACTATGCTCACCACTATTTTCGAGGCGCCCTTCAGCACTTTTAACTCGAGTTCGGCGCAAAATGCTTTTGAGTTTATCGAGCTCGATTACAAGTGCTAACTGCTTTTCCAATCGTTCCATACTATCGCCCTTCTGGCTGCCAATTCGGATTAATAAGCGACGTTAGAACGTGGTCTTGCCACTCACCATTAATCAAAAGGTAATCTTTTGCATACCCTTCTCGGTTGAACCCTACATGCTCTAGCACAGATTCACTGCGTTTATTGTGAGGCATGTAGCCAGCTTGAATACGATGCAGTTTCTGAACATTAAACATGTAGTCGCAAGCCATGGTTAATCCACGACGCATATAACCATGCCCTTGCGCTTTTTCAGCGAGAGAATATCCGACGTTACAAGAATAAAAAGGAAAACGACTCAAACTACTAAAGGATATCGTACCTAGCATTTCACCCGAAGAGGCTCTGACTAAAAGGCAATAATACCCCAATCCCATTCGATGCAGCTCATTGAGCTTGATAAGCTTTTGCAACCAACCGTTCACTGAGAAAAAAGCCTCTTCACGTTTCGGTTCAAACGGTTTCAGATATTCTCGGTTCGTTTGAAAATATTCGGCAATCATATCTGCGTCACCGATTTCAGCGGTACGAAGAAGCAAATCACCGTCCAACTTATGAACGGCGATAGATGAGCTGTTATCTTCCATTACAAATGATTAATTCCGTCTTTTCGTTCAATTCGATTAATTCTTACGTATACCGTAATCACGCAGTTTATTAGCGATTGAGGTATGCGATACATTTAAGCGCTTAGCAAGCTTGCGGCTTGATGGAAATGACTGATACAAACGTTCCAGAACTTGAGATTCATAATCACGCATGATCTCATCCAATGAACCGTCGATGTTAAGCGTTGCACTACCAGCGCCGACTGACTGAGGTTGAGGTAAATTGAAGTGATCCGCGTTTAGTATACCACCATCCATTTCCGTGAGCGCTCGAAGAACCATGTTATCCAGCTGGCGCATGTTTCCTGGCCACTGATAATTTGCAAGGGCATCAACTAGACCATCATCAAACTCTGGCTTATCAATCCCAAGCTGTTGAGCATGTTTAGCCACAAACAACTCAAGCAATGGTGCAACGTCGTTTGAGCGCTTACGTAACGGAGGAATGCTGAGCGTAAGTACGTTGAGACGATAATACAAATCTTCACGGAACATTCCTGCTTCAGAAAGCTCGGCAAGGTTATGTTTTGTTGAAGCGATGATACGAACATCGACATGCATCTCATCTTCTGCACCGACACGACGGAAATTACCATCCTGTAGAAAACGTAACAGCTTGATTTGAAGGTGCGAACTCATTTCACCGATTTCATCAAGAAATACCGTCCCGCCATTTGCTTGCTCAAAGATGCCTTTGTGGCCTTGTTCATGATTAAATGAACCCGGCGCATGACCAAAAAGTTCGGTTTCTGCTACATCGTCAGGCATCGAAGCACAACTCAAAACTAGGAATGGCTTGCTCGCACGGCTAGAACGGCTGTGGCAAGCTTTAGCAAGCATTTCTTTACCGGTCCCCGTTTCGCCCTCAATCAACAATGGTTGGTCAAGCACAGACAGCTTCTTAGCTTGGTTCATTAGTGCTTTATGACGGTTCGATATACCAACAAAGTGCTCAAAACCCAGAGGATTATGCAGCGGTAGCGCTTCTTCAATTCTGGCAACTTGCTGACTAGAGCGAATCGTCATTAGAGTACTCGCTAGAGTCGAGTTTTGCGCTTCGTCTCGGATATAAACGGGCATCAACTCTAGAACATAGTCCAAGCCATCAATCACAAGGTTTTCCCGTGTTCGGCCATTCACACCCTCAGACCAACGAGAGAAACGAACACTTGGTAACAAAGCACCGATTTGAGTACCAATCACTTCTTGCTTGTGAAGGCCAAGCAATGAAAGTGCAGACATGTTTGCCATGTCTACGGCACCTTTAAGATCAATGGCAAAAACCGGATCGGGCAAGTTATCAACTAACGAGAGCAGCTCCGTATTGTGGCGCTCCATCGGCATAAACTGGATTTTACGTACGTCTTTCACCCCCGGAATACGGCGGATTTCAGCCATCAGCTCACTAAACGTATCAAAATCAATATCTGGGCAATTCAAATAGATAATACCGCTAATATCGATTTCGATACCACGCAAGTCGATGCTTTTAGACGCTAAAATATCGAGCAGTTCTCGGGTCAAGCCGAGTCGATCTTCACATAAGACTTCAAGACGCACTTAAAATATCCCAATTCACAACTGTCAGGAAAAGTTGACAGTAGTTTCTATCATGCTTGGAATGGCGTCAAGCAATCCTATCCATCAAAGTTGATATTCGTTACGGTTTCATCGTAATTGATGCAACTTTCGCCGCCACTGCCTTGCGTATGGTGCCTAACTTAACCTGACGGTCAGGATACCAGGGTAGTGGACGCAATAAGGTCATCGCTTTCAAGCCCAAACGTGCCGTTAGAATACCAACACCGAGTCCCTGCCCCGCACGAGCAGAAACTTTGCCAGCAAGATCCATCGACATCAAATCCATACTGGCATCAATAGCGAGCTCACTGGCACCAGCCGCCGCCATATTGACAAATACCGCTCTTAGTAACTTGACGCGAGATGCATAACCTAGCTCTACCCCATATACCTTGGAGAGGTTGTCGATCATTTTGAAATTTCGCCAAGCCACCAGCAACATATCAGCGGCAGCCAGAGGGCTCACGGCGACTAGGGCCGCACACTCGGTTGCGTGCTGTGATACGATTTTCGTTGCCAACTTGTCTTGTTGGCTCACCACCATCGAGTCATACATATCAAGAATTTCAGCGTCACTATGAGCAGGGTTAATACTGTTCTGCCAACGATCAAAGCCCGGATTCTCTGCCATCACACCACTTTGTTCTGCTACGGTTTCGCAAAAGGCTTTCCCTTTCCCAACGCTCTCACTATTAACAAGTGCTTCTGCTTCTTCTTGAACACTAAAATGATTTCGTAGTTTTCGCAGTTTCCAAAGCTCTTTACCCATAGCTCCTAAACCAAGCGAAGCGATCGCAGCAATAAACCCCGTCCAGCTTAAGGCCAGCCAATCAGAAGCCTGAATTGCGGTTATAACCGAGTCCACCGCTTGCCAGCCAACCAAACCAGCAAAAGTTGCAAATGCGCCAGTCGCGAGCCATTTTCTGCCCGATTTTGGACGAATGACATGCTCGAGTTGCAATTCCTGTTCGGTCTCCTGGTGCGCTTCTTTAACTTCAACAGGTACAAATGTTTCTTTTTCGCCGAATGTTTGCTGCGCCGTCAACTCCGGTTGATTCGATTGCTGCTCTTTTTCCATTACCTTTTCAGAGAAAACTTGTTTTTGCTTCAACTCACTCATTTCAATTTATCTCCAATCAGGTAATCCAGTGCTTTGTCTAAGCGTATGTGCTTCACTGGCTCATCATTCGGTGAGGGCATCGGACGAAACGACGTAAAATCAAACCCGTTGTTTTGCCAATAAGCTGCATTTGGTAGCTTTTTCGGCACCTCTCCGGGAAACATAGTCATCGGCTCACCACCCAATGTTGTTCCTTGTAACGCCGGGATGGTCTTATCTCCAGAGGAAATAAACCCCGTCGTGGTTGCTTGGATGGAAGCGATACTCATGCAGCTCATCTCAATATTCTCGTAGGCTGCCGTTTGCCATGCTGGATGCACCATTTGTTGGAGCAGAGACACCAAATTTGGGTGCTGATCGGGCGTGATATGATCCGCTTTTGTAGCAGCAAACAACACTTTGTCGATTTTTGGTGAGAACAAACGACGCAAAAAGCTACTACGACCATAACGGAAGCTATGCATGATCTGTTCTAGCGCTTGGCGCATGTCGTAAAACGCTTCATCACCAGCATTGAGAGGCTGCAAACAATCCACCAGTACAATCTGGCGATCGAAGGTCGCAAAATGATGCTTATAAAACGCTTTCACTACTTTCTGTTGGTATTCCTGAAAACGGGCTTCTAGCATCGCTAAGTTACTGCCCTTGGGCGCTTTGCTTTCCGAATCAGCACGACACGGAAAAAACTGTAGCACCGGCGCGCCTGCTAGCTCACCAGGTAATACAAAGCGGCCAGGCTGAACCCAATGAAGGCCAGCGTCTTTACAAGAATGAAGGTACTCTGTGTATGTGTGTGCAACTTTCTCAAGTAGTTTCTCATTCACTTCTGCAAAGAGATCCACTTTCTCCAGTTCAGAAAGCCAAGCTTTGGCTAAATCGCCACGCTGGCCTTTAAGTGCATCAAACTGAGTTTGCGACCACGTTGCAAAGTCCATGTCCAATAAAGGCAGGTCGAGCAACCACTCTCCTGGATAGTCGATAATATCAACATTTAAAATTGCGGTTTTACTCAACAGCTTTTTCGTGGTTTTATTTGGTTTGTACTTGAGCGCTAAGCGAATCTCACTCACATCACGTGTCGGTACTGGCCACTGAGGTGGAGTGGCATGAATTTGGCTCATCGCCTCATCGTAAGCAAAGCGTGGCACCATCATATTCGATTGAGGCTCACGCTTCGCCCCAATAAGGCGCTTATCTCTAGCCGCAGTCAAAAGAGGCAAATTGTCATGGGTTGCAGTATGAAGAAGCTGATTCACTAATGACGTGATGAATGCCGTCTTACCAGCACGAGAAAGTCCGGTGACAGCAATTCGAACATTAGAGTCCATACCTCTGTTGATAAAGTCATTAACTTCTTTCTTTATTCTCTTCATTACGCTTCTTTATCTTACTCCACTTTAAAACAACGTTGTCAGCGACTTCGAATTTCGATCTATGAATACTGTTCTATCCCGAATTCTATGAGTTTAACTTTATATACCTTAATAAAAGATGAACAAAACATCCGGCTTAATGCTGTGTTAAAAAAGAAAAGCCCCTGAGTGGTTCAGAGGCTTACTTAATCTACAGCATTAGTAACTCTATATGTGCTGATTACTATGTTAAACAGGAACCCGCTTTCTTTAAGCCTAGTCGTCTTCTATTAACTTATAGATAACAAATAGAGCGATTTCTAAAATCAGCCACAACACACATGTGATGGTCACGTACTTTTCATCAAAGATGCTGATACCGTGAAGAATCAAGTCATAGCCAACAAAGCCACCTATCACTACAGCAAGAATAATTTGTAGAATCTGAATAAAACGAGGCATGCCGTCTCCTAATTATTGTTAGCATAACGTTTGATTGCTATGCCTAAAGGTTTATATCCTTAATTATATAGACAAAAAGTGCAGGTTTCGCTGCACTTTTGTCAATTGTTTGCTAGGTAAATCAGCACCTTGTCACATTCTCTCTACTGAGACGCAGCAAGATTGCCCTTTGCCTTATGCTTCCATCTCTTGAATTTTCACTTTCCAAGTGTCTGGACCAATTTGGTGCGCGTTAACACCATTTGAGTCGACAGCCACTGTTACTGGCATATCTTCAACTTCAAATTCGTAAATCGCTTCCATACCTAAATCTTCAAATGCAACAACGCGAGCTTTCTTGATCGCTTTCGCCACCAAGTACGCCGCGCCACCAACAGCCATTAGGTAAACCGCTTTGTGATTCTTAATAGATTCAACCGTTGCAGGGCCACGCTCAGCTTTACCGATCATGCCCATGATGCCGGTTTTTTCTAGCATCATATCGGTGAATTTATCCATACGCGTTGATGTTGTTGGGCCAGCAGGACCAACGACTTCATCACCAACTGCATCGACAGGGCCTACGTAGTAAATGAACTTACCGTTTAGATCTACGCCTTCAGGTAGACCTTCGCCATTATCTAGCATGCCTTGAATACGTTTATGCGCAGCATCACGACCAGTCAGAATTTTACCTGATAGAAGAACGGTTTCGCCTGTCTTCCACTCTTGTACTTCTTCTTTAGTAATTGTGTCTAAGTTTACGCGACGCGTATTTTCGCCCGCTTCCCAAGTGATGTCTGGCCAATCTTCTAGTTTAGGTGGTGTTAGCTCTGCTGGGCCGCTGCCATCAAGTGTGAAGTGTAAGTGACGAGTCGCCGCACAGTTCGGGATCAAACAAACAGGCTTAGAAGCCGCGTGCGTTGGCGCAGTTTTGATTTTAACGTCGACAACAGTCGTCAAACCGCCAAGACCTTGCGCACCGATACCAAGTTTGTTCACGCGATTGAAGATATCCAAACGAAGCTCTTCTTCTGCGTTTTGTGGGCCACGGTCAATAAGCTCTTGAATATCGATGTGTTCCATTAGAGATTCTTTTGCCAATACCGCTGCTTTTTCAGCCGTACCGCCGATACCAATGCCAAGCATGCCAGGAGGACACCAGCCCGCCCCCATTGTTGGTAGCGTTTTTTCTACCCACTCAGCAATATCGTCAGATGGGTTTAGCATCACCATCTTAGTTTTGTTTTCGCTACCGCCGCCCTTCGCAGCGATCTGAATTTCAACTTTATCGCCCGGAACCATGTTGATATGTACGACGGCAGGCGTGTTGTCTTTGGTATTAATACGTTTACCAGCAGGGTCCATAAGTACTGACGCACGCAACGGGTTATCAGGGTTCGTGTACGCTTGTCGAACACCTTCATCTACCATCTGCTGAACCGTCATGTCGGTCGAATCCCATTGCACGCCCATACCGATGTTGACGAAACACGTCACAATACCAGTATCCTGACAAATTGGACGGTGACCTTCTGCGGACATTCGGGAGTTAATTAAGATCTGAGCAATCGCGTCTTTAGCGGCTTGGCTCTCTTCGCGGTGATAGGCTTTTTCAAGAGCTTGAACAAAGTCTAGCGGGTGGTAGTAAGAAATATACTGTAGCGCATCAGCGACACTGCTGATCACATCCTGCTTGCGTATTACCGTCATTACATGCCTCGTTATAGTTATGCTTCCATTATTGGCTTAGCTTCAATCGTGTTTGTTGAGCTTATTGCTCTTTTGAGCTTCGTTTTTTATAAACAATTGTCGAACGGCTGATATCGACACACGAAATGCTGAAGTTGCCTACTTGTAAACCATCTCAAACCCTATGAATAGAGGGAGTTTGGCTATACAGAGGAATATGATACTCTTGCTGCCCATGACATGCCATGCAGTGAACGATCTCTTTGTCACAAATTACACAAATGAACAACATGGACAATCAATTCATTGATTTTAAAGCGTTGGAATACGCACCAGAGTTTGCTCTTCACCTTTTTTCTCGCATTCAACACCAGCCTTGGGCGATGTTGCTGCGTTCTGCATCAGAAACGCATATCGATAGCCGCTTCGATGTGTTGGTCTCCAACCCAATTGCAACGTTAGAAACCACTGCCGACAACACACAAGTTGAAACACCATCGAATGCCTATTCAACTCAAGATGACCCATTTGCGCTGCTTCATCAGTTGCAAGAACAGTGGCTTCCTCACGTAGAGTTAAATAAAGAATTGGATTTGCCTTTTGTCGGCGGTGCGCTCGGTTACTTCAGTTACGATTTAGGTCGCCGCGTAGAAACGATGCCAGAAGTGGCAGAAAAGGACCTCAACACGCCGGATATGGCGGTAGGTCTGTATGAATGGGCCGTTGTTGTTGACCACCAGCTAAAAAAAGCATGCTTAGTCGGTCAGAACATCGAGCAAGCTTGGCAATGGTTAAACGAGCAAAAAGCAGAACAAACCGTTGACTTCGCTTTGTCTGGAGCTTGGCAGTCAAACATGACGAAAGAGAGCTACGCCACTCGCTTTGACCAGGTGCAAGAATACTTGTTGAGCGGTGACTGTTATCAGATCAATTTGGCGCAGCGCTTTAACGCACCGTATCAAGGCAGTGAGTGGCAAGCGTATCTGAAATTGGAGTCCGCCAACCAAGCGCCATTCTCAGCGTTTATCCGTATGCCTGAGTCTTCGATTTTGAGTATCTCTCCAGAGCGCTTTTTAGAGCTCAAAGCTCGCGTCATTGAAACAAAACCAATCAAAGGTACTCGACCACGCAGCGAAGATCCAAAGCAAGATAACGCTAATGCCCATGACTTGCAGACAGCGGAAAAAGATCAGGCAGAAAACCTGATGATTGTCGATTTGCTGCGTAATGATATTGGTCGAGTTGCGTCACCGGGTAGCGTTCACGTTCCAAAGCTGTTCGATATTGAAAGCTTCCCTGCCGTTCATCATTTGGTGAGCACCATTCGTGCAAATTTGGATGAACAATACGCTCCTGCGGATTTGCTGCGAGCGTGTTTTCCAGGCGGTTCAATTACGGGCGCACCTAAAGTTCGCGCAATGCAGATTATTGAAGAACTGGAGCCGCATCGACGCAGCGCGTATTGCGGCAGTATTGGCTACATTTCACGCCATGGTCGTATGGACACCAGCATTACTATCCGAACTCTTGTAGCGGAAAAAAACAAACTTTACGCTTGGGCTGGCGGCGGCGTCGTGGCAGATAGCGATTGCGCCTCTGAGTATCAAGAAACGTTGGATAAGCTTTCAAAGATTTTGCCAGCGCTGCAATCGTAGGTTTCAACAGCACACAACGCCGCTTTAATGCTATTGACGAAAACAATCTAAAACGCCTCCAGAACGGATAATGCCGCTCATTTAACAGCGAGTGGCATATTTCTGTATCTCATCACCCTGCACAGCGACGAAAGAGCGTGATACAGGTTCTTCTATTCAAGCACTTTGTGGTCAAATTTGTTTCATTATCCGCTCGGCGTGCTGCTACTAGATTCTTAGTCTAGCCAAGGCTCGCTAGAATGACCCAAAAAACATCGTTAAATGATCGGCATTATCCAGTGTGGTGCGTTTTTTTGTGTGTTTTATTTGCATGTACTTTAGCTTTTAGCCGTTGGCCAACAAACATACTTTTTAAGAGGCAGCGTCTACTGCTCAAGCCACTTACACATAATCTGTTCGATATCGGTTGCGGTGTACGGCTTAGTGAGGATGTCGTCCATGCCTGAATCAATACACTTTTGACGCTCTTCGATGGTAGTGCCAGCGGTTAATGCAATAATAGGATGAGTAAAGCCACGCTCTCTCAGATACATCGTCGCCTCATAGCCATCCATTTCTGGCATTCGGCAGTCCATGAATATCAGTTCGTAGTCTTTACTTTTCACCGCTTCTAATGCTTCTTTGCCGTTGGCTTTTAAATCAGGTGTGATGTCGAGTTTTTTCAGCATTTGAGTAACAATGACTTGATTCATTCTGATGTCATCAACCACTAATATTGAGCGTCCTGCTAAATCGCTTCGCTCTATGGTGACCAATTCCCCCTCTGCTGTGCCTTGTGCTTGCCCTTCCTCAAGAGGAATAGCAACTTTAAAAGTTGTCCCTTTGCGCTCTTCACTTTCAAAGCTAATTTGACCTTGCATCAAATCCACAAGGTTTTTACAAATCGCGAGACCTAAACCTGAGCCTTCAAAGCTGCGTTTCGCCGAGCGATCAACTTGGACAAATGGATCAAAGAGTGACGGCTGTGCTTTTATTGGGATGCCAATACCAGTGTCTTCAACCTCAAAATAAGCCGTGCCGTTAAGCCATTCCACCCGTAACACGACGCCACCCAAGTGAGTAAACTTAATCGCGTTTCCCACCAAGTTAACCAAAATTTGTGTAATGCGCTCTAAGTCACCGACTAAAAATTCTGGAATCCCCAGCTTTTTGTCGATAGAGAAATGGATGCGTTTTTCCGCAGCCTTAGCTGCAAATACACCCATGATGGCTTTTTCAAGCTCCTCCCAGGCAAAAACTTTATGTATGATTTCCATCATACCGGCATTCATCTTACTGAAATCAAGAAGATCATTAATGATAACTCTCAATAAGTCCCCTGATTGAGTCAAATTGCTCAAGTATTGACGCTGCTCTTCTTCTAATTGGGTTCGACTCAATAACTCCGCACTACCCAATACGCCATTGAGAGGAGTTCGCAGCTCATGGTTAATCATGGCGACAAACTCCTTCGTCGCTTTTTCTGATTCCTCAGCCCGCTTTCTCAGCTCGACCTCTCGCTCTAAACTTAAGTGTCGACCAATAACACCATGAACTAAGTCAGACACGAGCTCCATCTGTTTGGAAATAAAAGACTGATCGATTTGATCTTGCAACACGGAGAAAATCAACTCCCCAACCGTTTCCCCATCAATGATAACTGGCAAATGCAAATTCTCTCCCTGCCAATTAGGAGTGGTGAAAATCTCGTTGTTATGACGAAGCTGTAAGTGACCAAAGTGATGACGACGCAATGAGCTCAGCTTTGTAGCGTCAAGAAACAAGTAAGCCGCAGAAATGATCGAGTTAGAAGTGAGCTGCTCAATAAAGCTCGCTATCATTGCTTCATCGAACGTGCTCGATAAAAAAGTACGACCAAACTTAATCAACGTGGCATCAATTTGCTCTTCAAACTCAAACTTACGAAGATCCTTTTTAGATTTCAGCTCCAGCTTTTTCAATGCAACACTGAGTTGCTGGTTGGATTCATATAACTCTAAGCTTTTCTGTTCCAACAGCTGCTCAGCTGCTTTTCTTGATGCAACTTCTCGTTTGAGTTTCCTTTCTAATGAGGAACTTCCCGTCATATTGTTCTTATTGAACCTCTAACCAAAAACGTACTTTGCTGCCATCTTCTGACTGGTTTTGATGTTTGATATGAACTACCTCACCAAAATGTGCAGCACAACCTTTTATCAATCCTAAGCATACGTGAGACATACATCTTGCACTGTGGTAGTCAAATACCAATTGGGATTGGTTTTCACTAATGAAATCAAATTGCGGAGGGTTAGCATCAGGATAGAGCTTCTTAACTTCGACATGAATAAAGTCTTCAACATGGCGAACAAATTGAAACGTCGTTTCACACTGTTGCAAACTGGCGTGACTAGGAATGGAGCGAAGTAAATTCAAAAAGACGCACTCTCCAAACACCTCTTGTAGTTGCTCGGGCGGAACACCAGATACTTTACTGAGATTCACGATCAACTTAACCAAGTCTTTGTGATCGTAACTACCAACAGCGGTGTAAACACCTTCATCGTTAGAAAGGTCGAGAACTTGGTCTAACACATCAAGACCGAATTTCTCTTCCACTAACTCCATGAACTCGGTGAAAATAATCCCTTTCATTGGCCAATGCTTGCCCTATAGTGACGTCCTAAAATAAAGAATGGTGTATAACCTTATAAGTTTCAAATTAATATGTTCAAGCAGAGTGAGACACACAACACAAAGAGGGAAAGTGCTGGCGAGTGTTTTAATGCGAATGCTTTATTTGGTAACCAGTAACGTGGTGTACCCCACAAAAAGTAGACAGTACATAACTACATACTTTCGTACTCAACTGGGCTGACCTGCCCCAACGCTGAGTGTCTTCTTCTGCGATTGTAAAATACCTCGATGTATTCGAAGATGCCC
>NZ_JAKKCS010000031.1:0-12317 GCF_021728075.1 Vibrio sp. D54
AGATTTTGTTCGGCTCAATGAATACTGAACATTCCTTTCGCTAATAAATAGCAGAAGTAATGTTTGAATTGACTGTGCTGAATCTTTCGATTCAATGGTCACTTCGTTTCATTGAAACCTAATTTGATACCGAGGTATCTAATTGGATTATCATCAACGAGTGCCCACACAGATTGATAGGTCTATATTGTTAAAGAGCTTGCTTTACGAGAAGTTTTTCTCTCAAAGCGGAGGTGCATTCTAGCGATTTAATTGACAGTGTCAAACACTTTTTCAATTTTATTTTTCGTAGAAGCTTTCACCTCTCCGACCCTGCTGAAGCCTTATCGCGTCTGCCGTGTCGGTGGATGCGCATTATAGGGAACTCAGATCCGTTCGCAACCCTTTTTTGAAAAAAAATGGAAAAAAATGACTGTTCGATGACTATTTCATCAAAAAAGCAAAAAAGAGGGTAAAAAACCCTCTTTTTCTGCCTTAAAAGCCGTATTTAAATGAATGCGTACGCGTCTGCGAACATACGTTCGCTCTTCGCTTTCTTGTTCTGAGTGAACTGTTCACGTGCTGCGCCAGCCATTTCAAAACGACCTGCAATATAGATATCGTAGTTTTCTAAGCTTTCGAAATCTTCAGCTACAGCTTGTAGCACGTTACCAACTTTACCTTGCCAGTCTGCAGGAGCTTCTTCTACTACTGGCACAAAGTGAACATTGGCAAACTTGTCGGCAATCTCGACCAGTTCGTCTTTAGCATAAAGCTGGCAGTTATCGCGCGCCCCCCAATATAAATAGATAGGATTGGTTTTATTCTGCGCTACGCAGTGATCCAGAATCGAGCGAACGTAACTGAAGCCTGTACCACCAGCAATTAATAATAATGGGCGTTCGCTTTCTTCTTGAACCCAAGCATCGCCATGTGGCGCATCAATTTCAATCTGACCATCAGTTTCAAGCGCCGCTTGCATTGCTTCGACAACTTCTTGTGCATAAGCGTTGTGTTCCGCCGCACCGATGTGCAGTTCAAGTTCACCTTCATGACGACAAGGGCTGCTTGCGATAGAGAAAGGACGTTTGTCTTTTTCACCCATCACCACCATTAGGTACTGACCCGCTTTAAAAGGCACTGGTGATTCTGGATGAAGAAGGATTTGGTAAGTATTACAAGCTAACGGCTGAATAGACTTTACTTTACATTGGATGGTCATGGTGTTCCTCTCGCTTACTCGTCAAAAGTAAGCACTAAATTACTTTCTGTATAGGCTTGGCAAGGGAATATCCAGCCTTGCTGTTGCTCTTTTTCGGTTAGCATCGGTTCGAGGTGATAGCTCACCTCGCCCGTTAGCTTTTTACACATGCACATGGCGCAAGCGCCAACTTGGCAACGGTGCGGGAAGCGAATATTGTTGTTGAGCGCAGCTTCCAACACCGTCTCCCCTTCTTTTACTTGGAACGTAACGTCCATTGGTAGAAGGTGGACTTGATGACTCATAGAATACCTAACTGGTCCCAAATCTCATCGACTTTAGCCACAAGTTTAGGATCTTTTTTGATAGGCGTACCCCACTCGCGCGTGACTTCAGATTCGAACTTGTTGGTCGCATCCAGTCCTAATTTGGATGAACTCTCAGTCTTACCAAGCACTTGAATCGTGTCTCTATCTGGATCCATTCGAGTTGTCACCGCCCAAATGATGTCATTCCAATCTCGTGCATTAACGTCATCGTCGCACAAAATGATGAATTTGTTATCCGTGTACTGAGCAAAGAAGCCCCATAGATGTTCCATCAATTCTTGGGATTGACCAGCTTGGTCTTTCTTCATAGTCACGACAGCAAATTGGTTGTTTGCTGTAACTGGAAGATAGACGTCAACAATCTCAGGGCGTTGCTGTTTCAACTCATTTAGTTCTGCTTCGATAATCGCTTTGCTGTCTCGCTCAGTGACCTCGGTTCGCGTCGCCAGCTCGGCATCCCATTTAATGGTCGCATCCAAGCCCATTTTGGAGCCAAGCCCAACCACTGGTGAAGCAAAGTCGAGCGAGTCGATTGGCGTGTTATCTATCATCAAGGTATCACGTACAGGATCCATATGCTCTGACATGGCTTTCACGACATCATTCCAATCTCGTGCGTTTACCGATTCATCGCACACAATAACAAACTTGGTATACATGAATTGACGTAAGAAAGACCACACGCCCATCATTACGCGCTTGGCATGTCCTGGGTACTGCTTCTTCATGGTGACGACGGCCATTCGGTACGAACAACCTTCTGGCGGAAGATAGAAGTCTTCAATCTCTGGGAATTGCTTTTGCAGAATAGGCACAAACACTTCGTTTAATGCCACACCCAATACAGCTGGTTCATCTGGCGGACGACCTGTGTAGGTGCTGTGATAAATAGGGTCTTTACGCATAGTAATGTGCGTAATAGTAAATACGTGGTGCTTTTCTTTTTCGTTATAGTAGCCAGTGTGGTCACCGTAAGGACCCTCATCAGCAAACTCGTTCGGGTCGATATAACCTTCCATCACAATTTCCGCGCTCGCTGGCACTTCCAAATCGTTGCTGACTGACTTCACGACTTCCGTTTTGCTTCCACGTAGCAAACCTGCAAATGCGTATTCCGATAGCGTATCTGGCACTGGTGTTACTGCACCAAGAATGGTTGCTGGGTCTGCACCAAACGCGACCGAAACTGGGAAAGGTTTACCTGGGTTGGTTTCCATCCAATCGCGCAGATCAAGCGCACCACCACGATGGGCTAACCAACGCATGATGATTTTGTTCTTGGCAATTTTCTGCTGACGGTAAATGCCTAGGTTCTGACGTTTCTTATTTGGACCTTTGGTTACGGTTAAGCCCCAAGTAAGCAGCGGCGCTACATCTTCTGCCCAGCAGCTCATTACCGGAATTTTATCCAAGTCGACTTCATCACCTTGCCAAACAATGTCTTGGCATGGTGCTTTACGTAAACGCTTAGCCGGCATGTTCAATACTTGTTTGAACACAGGCAGTTTTTCTAAAGCGTCTTTGAAGCCTTTTGGTGGCTCAGGTTCTTTTAAATAAGCCAGCAGCTTACCGACTTCTCTTAATTCTTTAACATCTTCACGTCCCATACCGATTGCGACACGCTCTGGTGTACCAAACAGGTTAGTCAAAACAGGTACGTCGTAGCCGATTGGGTTCTCAAACAACAGCGCAGGTCCACCAGCACGCAAGGTGCGGTCGCTGATTTCTGTCATTTCATAAGCGGGATCGACAGGGTGAGTGATGCGTTTAAGTCGACCTTTCTGTTCTAGGTGGTCGATAAATTCGCGTAAATCCTTAAAACTCATAGGCCTTCATGCTGGCTGATTAAACTGTCCGCAGTATAACAAATAGGAGGACGCTAAGATCCTCCTATTTTGTGTGGGTATGTGAGCCAGATTACTTTAATACTTGTTCAATCTGCCGAGTCTTTATCTGATGGTTCGAAGATACTAACTCTTCCAACCAGGTTTGATGCCCTTGTTGAGCAAGCTCTCGGGCAACCATGGTTGCTTCTTCTGATAACGCCATTTTTCTAACTAGAAACTGCTTTACTTGCGGAGATAGAGGGTTAGATTTTGTAAGTAGACTAATAGCTTCTGGCTTGAGTGATGGGTTAACTGTGGCATTCATCAATTGCTGAATGGAAAAAACGTCTCCAACCGCAGCTAAACGCTCAAGTTCGGACTGGCTGTTGTAATCAGCTTTCATCCGCCAGAGTAAGTTGTACACTTCCTCATCCTGACTAACTTGTGCCAACCTGACTATCACGGCCGTCGATGGTAACCAACTGGTCACATTTGCTTTGGTTAACTGGGCCGTTAATGCAGCAAGCGCATTGGGTGATAAGCTGTCTAACTCTCGAATCAAAAGCGCTTCACGCGCTTGAGCTTGTTGAGATGGCCCTGTAAGCCATTGCTTTAAGTTAAGCTCTCTTCGTTCAGCTTGTAAGACAAAGTCCAAGGTACTTTGGTCTTGTTTCCAACGCTTAATCAAGCGACTCGCAATAACGGGAAAGTTAAAAGCGGGTACACTAAATTCATACCCATCACCTCGCTCTAACACTTGATAAGTCGGGGTCATACGGATCTGGGACTCAACAAACAGAGCCATGCGAGGCGTGAGAATCACATCTTGCTTTTCAAGCTTTTCCAACAATTGAAAGCGCACCACCTCTTGTTGAGGCAAAGCAAGTCGATCAAGGGCAAATTTAAGCAAGTCGACTTCATCTCTGACAGCGTAATCAAGCAGTTCAGAGACTTTAGTCTGTATTTGAGTATCCTGAAGCCACTGCTCTACTACAGACTCATGCATTTCCTTGGCAGATAATGTCGCAGGTAGAGTGATAAGTGACAAGCTCAGGAGTAATGACGACAACATTCCTTGTTGCATGTTAACCTCCCGATAACATTTCCTTCATTCTGATACTTCTATCGGGAGAAAGCAATAAAAAAGCCACCGATATACGGTGGCTTTTCGCAGAATGACTTATCTGAGACTATTGACGACGCATCGCATCGAAGAACTCATCGTTGGTCTTCGTCATCGCTAGCTTATCGATTAGGAATTCCATTGCGTCGATTTCGCCCATTGGGTGAACGATCTTACGCAGAATCCACATCTTCTGTAGTTCGTCAGTCTTCGTCAGTAGCTCTTCACGACGTGTACCTGAGCGGTTGAAGTCAATCGCAGGGAATACACGCTTCTCAGCAATCTTACGGTTCAAGTGCAGTTCCATGTTACCTGTACCCTTGAACTCTTCGTAGATAACTTCATCCATTTTAGAACCAGTATCTACTAGTGCCGTTGCGATGATAGTTAGGCTACCGCCTTCTTCTACGTTACGTGCAGCACCGAAGAAACGCTTAGGACGATGTAATGCGTTTGCATCCACACCACCTGTTAGTACTTTACCTGATGAAGGCACTACGGTGTTGTAAGCACGAGCTAGGCGAGTGATAGAGTCAAGCAAGATAACCACGTCTTTCTTATGTTCAACAAGACGTTTTGCTTTCTCGATCACCATTTCCGCTACTTGTACGTGACGAGATGCTGGCTCATCGAAAGTCGACGCAACCACTTCGCCTTTAACTAGTCGTTGCATCTCAGTTACTTCTTCTGGACGTTCGTCGATAAGAAGAACCATCAACTCACACTCTGGGTGGTTGTACGCGATGCTTTGCGCGATGTTTTGCAGAAGCATTGTTTTACCCGCTTTAGGCGGAGCAACAATCAGACCACGTTGACCTTTACCGATTGGCGATGCCAAGTCTAAAACACGTGCTGTAATGTCTTCTGTTGAACCGTTACCACGCTCCATAACCATGCGCTCATTCGCATGTAGAGGGGTAAGGTTTTCAAATAGGATCTTGTTACGGGCGTTGTCTGGTTTATCGTCGTTAACGGTATTGACTTTTAGAAGGGCAAAGTAACGTTCACCGTCTTTTGGTGGACGAATTTTACCAGCGATAGAGTCACCAGTACGTAGGTTAAAGCGACGAATCTGACTTGGTGATACGTAGATATCGTCCGGACCCGCAAGGTATGAACTATCTGCACTGCGTAGGAAACCAAAGCCGTCTTGCAGAATTTCCAGAACCCCATCGCCAAAGATGTCTTCGCCGCCTTTCGCGTGCGCTTTTAAAATCGCGAAGATGATGTCTTGTTTTCTTAAGCGAGCTAGGTTCTCTAATCCTAAGCTTTCGCCCAGTTTTACAAGGTCAGACACAGGTCTGTTCTTCAGTTCGGTAAGGTTCATGGTGGTGGATTCTTGTTTAGTCAAAATAAGATCTGTTTTCTAGTTAAGATGGATTTGGTCTCAGGATCGACCAAGAAGAGAAATTTGTTCAATTAACGCGCGATAAGTTAGCACTAATTAGTATTCTAGTCCAGAGTTAGAAAAACAAAACCGTGCATTGTAACTTTGCACGGTTTTATCTGTAATCACTTGGTGATTATAAGTTTGCGTCTAGGAACTCTTTTAGTTGAGTTTTAGACAGAGCACCTACTTTCGTTGCCGCTACGTTACCATCTTTAAATAGTAATAGCGTTGGAATGCCGCGAATACCAAACTTAGGTGGTGTACCTGCGTTATGGTCGATGTTTAGTTTACCGATAGTGAGTTTGCCTTCGTACTCGTCTGCGATTTCGTCCAAAATAGGAGCGATCATTTTACAAGGACCACACCATTCTGCCCAAAAATCCACTAGAACCGGGCCTGCAGCGTTGATTACATCGTTTTCAAAACCGTCATCAGTTAGCTGCAAAATCTTATCACTCATCTTCCACTCCAATGTGTTTTTCGAAACTGGTTGGATGATAACCAGTAATTAGATGCCCTATTGGAATGTATTTACTTTCGTATTGCAAGCTTTAGCTGATATTCTATAGCCATGAAAAAGACGCATATCACAGAGCAAAAGTTCGCCGATTTGGGCTTAAAGCCCCAAGTTATTGAAGGATTGGACAAAAAAGGGTTCGAATTTTGTACCCCTATCCAAGCCTTGGCGTTGCCGGTCCTGCTCACCGGCCAAGACATCGCAGGCCAGGCCCAAACGGGTACTGGTAAAACGCTCGCGTTTCTTACTGCTACGTTCAACCACCTTCTGACGACTCCGGAACATGAAGGTCGTAAGCCTACACAGCCACGCGCAATTATTATGGCGCCTACACGTGAGCTCGCTATTCAGATTTACAATGATGCAGAATCATTAACTGAAAGCACAGGTCTAAAAACCGCTCTAGCTTACGGTGGTGAAAGCTACGACAAGCAACTTGCGAAACTGCAAGACGGCGTAGATATTCTGATCGGAACAACAGGCCGTATCATCGATTTCTACAAACAGCGCGTATTTAACCTCAACAACATTCAAGCTGTTGTTCTGGACGAAGCCGACCGCATGTTCGATCTTGGCTTTATTAAAGACATTCGCTTCTTGTTCCGTCGTATGCCAGAACCAAAAGAGCGTTTGAACATGCTGTTCTCAGCTACGCTCTCTTACCGCGTTCAAGAACTGGCATTCGAACACATGAATACTCCTGAGCATGTCGTTGTCGAACCAGAACAAAAAACTGGCCACCGTATCCAGGAAGAGCTTTTCTATCCTTCGAATGAAGACAAAATGGCGCTGCTTCAAACACTAATTGAAGAAGAGTGGCCAGATCGCGCTATCATTTTTGCCAATACCAAGCATAAGTGTGAATCGGTTTGGGGTCATTTGGCTGCCGATGGACATCGTGTAGGCCTTCTTACTGGCGATGTACCGCAGAAGAAGCGTGAGAAGATTCTTGAGCAATTCACCAAAGGTGATGTCGACATCTTAGTTGCAACTGACGTTGCAGCGCGTGGTCTGCATATTCCTCAGGTAACGCACGTTTTCAACTACGACCTTCCTGACGACTGTGAAGATTATGTTCACCGTATTGGCCGTACTGGTCGCGCTGGTGCGAGCGGTCATTCGATCAGTTTTGCTTGTGAAGAGTACGCGGTTAACCTACCAGCAATCGAAGAATACATTGAGCACACAATCCCAGTTTCAGAGTACGATTCGTCGGCACTGATTCAAGATCTACCGGCTCCGATTCGTATGCGTGCACCACGCAACCAACAGCGCCGCACGAATACTGGCGGTACCCGTTCTGGTTCTGGTAACCGTAAGCCGCAGGGACGTCGTCCACGCCAACCGCGTCAATCGGCACCAAAACAATCGTAATAGGAAACTGAGTTCGTTTATGAGTCAAGCAGGATCATCACCGCTATATGCCGCCATCGACCTCGGGTCGAACAGTTTTCACATGCTCGTTGTGCGTCACATCGATGGCAGCGTTCAAACAATGGCTAAAATTAAGCGCAAAGTTCGTCTAGCAGCGGGCTTAGATGAACATAATTCTCTTAGTATGGAAGCTATGCAGCGAGGATGGGACTGCTTAAGTCTATTTGCGGAACGCTTGCAGGACATTCCTAAACAAAACATTCGCATCGTCGGTACTGCAACATTACGTACCGCGACCAATGTAGATGTGTTTTTAGAAAAGGCTAACCAAATTCTAGGCCAGCCTATAGAAGTGATTACTGGTGAAGAAGAAGCTGCCACTATCTATAAAGGTGTCGCTCACACCTCTGGCGGTAGTGGTCGTCGCCTTGTAGTCGATATCGGTGGAGCAAGTACCGAACTGATTATCGGTGAAGGTTTCGAAGCCAAAGCACTGACCAGCTTAAAAATGGGCTGCGTGACTTGGCTTGAAAACTTCTTTAAAGATCGCCAATTGAATGCTCGTAACTTTGACGCGGCAATTGAAGGAGCGAAACAGACCATCCAGCCGATTTTAGAACGTTATACAGAAATTGGTTGGGATGTGTGCGTTGGTGCATCAGGCACTGTTCAGGCATTGCAAGAGATAATGCTGGCGCAAGGCATGGACGAAGTAATCACTCACTCCAAACTCAAGCGTCTACAGAAGCAAGCCATGTTGGCCGACCATTTAGAAGAGCTCGATATTGAAGGCTTAACACTTGAGCGCGCATTAGTGTTCCCTAGTGGCCTCTCTATTTTGATTGCCGTTTTTGAATTGCTTGAAATCGATGCTATGACACTGGCTGGCGGCGCACTACGCGAAGGCTTAGTGTATGAGATGGTTGAAGAGCTTCGTCAAGAAGACATTCGTGCCCGCACTATCGCTAGCGTACAAAATCGTTATCAGCTCGATCACCAATACGGTGAACAAGTCGCTAGTCTGGCACACACGCTTTTACAGCAAGCTGGGGGCGATGAGTGGATTACAGAGCCTCAGGGCAAGATATTACTCGAGACCGCCGCAAAACTGCATGAAATTGGCTTAACTATCGATTTCAAAAAAGGCGGAGAGCATAGTGCTTACTTGCTGCAGAATTTGGATCTGCCTGGTTACACGCGCGCGCAGAAGTTCTTTATTGGTGAAGTGGCTCGTCGCTATCGCGAACAACTCACTTCTTTACCTGAGCAGCATGCATTATCAGGCTCAAGTGCCAAACGAGTATTGAGACTATTGCGTCTTGCGGTTCTGCTCAGCCATCGTCGCAATCCTGATCTAGAGCCAAATGTGACTCTAACGGTTGAAGGCGACAATCTAACGTTACACATTGATGCGCAATGGCTAGAGAAAAACCCACTGACTGCGGCTGAGTTGGAAATTGAATCCAACCGTCAGACAGACATCGGCTGGCCATTAAATATCGTAGCAAAATAAGCGAATATCACTGCCTTACAATACTAAAGCCCAGGCGTTCGCTTGGGCTTTTTTGCTTCTACTTCCCCTACAAAACGTGCTGCCCAGCAAAAATCTCAGCTTCTCCGCTCTACATCGAAAAACAGCCATGCTTTATTGATAAACACAATTTAGCCAACCAAGATGCACCATCATGAAAACCGTTTTAATGACTGGCTTAACTGGCACCCTCGCCCCAAAAGTCGCTCATCAGTTTCACCTACGCGGCTGGAACATATTGGAATGGAATCACCATCAAATCCCGCCAGATGATCCAGAGCAAAGTGAGCAATTTTGGCAGCAACACCCCATTGATGCGGCGTGCCATATGGCGATGGGGAGTGAAGCGTGGGCAGCGTGGCTTGGTGAGCACTGCAAACAACGCAACATTCCTTACCTCTTTGTCAGCACAGCAATGGTATTTGATGCCACAAAAAACGGGCCTTATGGCATCTTTGAAGAAAGAAACACCCAAGATGATTACGGCAAATACAAAGTTCGTTGTGAAGATGCAATCTGGCAAGCAAATCCAGATGCGATGATTGCTCGAATCGGTTGGCAACTCCATCACCAAGCAGAAGGCAATAACATGTTGGCGCATCTCGATCGCCAATATGAAGAGAATGGCGTTATTACCGCTAGCACGGCTTGGTATCCGGCGACTTCTCATATGGACGATACTGCACTCGCCTTTTTGCAGCTTATTGAGCGGAACGAAGCCGGTTTATACCATCTTGAGAGCAACTTAAAGGATAAGTGGAACTTCTACGAACTCGTTTGTGCGCTCAAGCAGCATTACAACAAGCCATGGCAAGTACTGCCAAGCAACGACTATCACCATGACCAACGTCTAGCAGATGAACGAATCGCCTTGCCGCCATTGAGTGAACGTTTCAACAAGCCAGAGCAAATCCAGCAAGCCGGCATCATAGGAATCAACTGGGGACGCACGCACATTCCCCACTATCGAAACAATGGTGTATCGGTCACAACGTTATGCGCCAACCAAATAGAACCGCTTCAGCAAGCCTGCAGTGAAGAAGCAATCCCAAAGGCAGAAACGAACATCAGCGCACTCAAACAACTCGATGTCGTGACCATCGCGACACCTGCGCATACTCATGCAGAGATCATAAAGACGTTAGGTTCAACCAAGCTGATTTGTGAAAAGCCATTGGTGGGATTGAATTCCGACATCACTCACTGGCAGCAACCGAACTCCAACCTATTGGTTAATTACGCCTTTGCTCAGCTAGAGACCGCCAAGACGATAGAGAAATGGCTCACCTCGCAAACCCAACCTTGTGTGGTCAATCTAATCACCCAAGTTAACCTACCGGGCACCTTCACGCTCAAAGAGTGGTTTCTTGAAACGGCAAGTCACCCTATATCTTGGTTGCTGCACTGCTTCGGAGACTACTCTCAGTCAACACTGATTGAGGAAAACGGCCAACTGATCGTTGAGCTGCAATGTGGCGACCACCAGCTAATGTTTGTATTTGAATTAGCAGGTGAGCCGGGCATCGAGCACAATCTAACGATTCAATCCAACCAGACCTTAACCAGCAAAGGCTACTACCGTGTCGGCGAAAAATGGCGTTTCGAGCCCATTCTCGTTAATGGCAACGCGATAAATGATGGAGAGTACAGCGAATCTGATTGCTGGCAGGACGCCAATCAACGCAGTGTCGGTTTGATGCTGGCGATGTTCAATCAAAGCATCAGTTGGGAGAACGGCCTGCAACTTGGCGCCTTCGATGCGCAAAAAGCCATTTTGATTGAGAAGATGCTCCGTTAGCCATTTCACCAACTAGCTTCCTCTACGTTCCGTAACTTCGATAAAAAGGTCTCACTCGGGACTTTTTTATTGCTCATTTTTACCTTCGTACAGCTTAGGGAGCTTTTGGACACCCATGATCTAATTGCTCTCCACGCTGTACAAAACCCTCTAAATCCCAGTAAGCAGGTACAAAAAAGCCGCTTGATTTAAGCAAGCGGCTTTCGGGGTTCCCACTGATATTAAGACTGAACGCTTGTCGTCACCTTAAAGTCAGGGTTCACCGCAGTCAGCTTCTTAATTAGGTAATTCAGTAGTACGCCATACATAGGAACGAACAGACCAAGACTGATAATCAGTTTGAAGCCGTAATCCACCAGCGCGATTTCCGTCCAATGCTCCGCCATAAATGGATCTGGGCTTTGGTAGAACGCAATGGCGAAGAAAGCGATGGTATCAAGTGCATTACCGAAAAGCGTTGAACACGTTGGTGCCACCCACCATTGCTTCATTTGACGTAAGCGGTTGAACACGTGCACATCCATGATCTGACCAAGTAGGTACGCCATGAAACTAGCAATCGCGATACGAGCAACGAATAAGTTAAATTCCCCTAGGTGACCAAAACCTTGGAATTGACCTTCGAAGAACACCACCGATAAAAAGTAAGACACTGCCAACGCAGGCAACATCACTAAGAAGATGATCTTACGCGCCAACTGAGCACCGAAAATACGCACAGTTAAGTCAGTCGCTAAGAAGATAAATGGGAAAGTGAATGCACCCCAAGTGGTATGGAAACCGAAGATAGTAAACGGTAGCTGAACTAGATAATTGCTAGATGCAATAATGACTAGGTGGAATAGAACAAGATAGATAAGGGCGTTGCGCTGCTGCGCAGGGGTAAAGTTACTCATGCGATACCTTTTTAGTTTGGTTTGGGGGTGAGGGAACCCAAATCGAGTCACTGAATAAAGTGGCTCTTACCAACAATGTAAAATGAAAAATAAACTGGCTTGGCTCATTCCGAGCGAAGCGGTGGGCGATTATACATTAACCACTTTTCGCCGCAAGTCATCTGTCTTACGCAAACGTTTGAGCATAAAAAAGGGTGTTTCATGTGAAACACCCTTTCTAAAAAAACTGTTCCGTCCTAAATAAGGTTGACACTTTCCACACCCAAAATTGGAGAGTGTTATGAAATCAACAACTAAAAGAACTCAGCGCGATTACTCCCTCGCTTTTAAACTCACTGTAGTTGATGAGGTTG
>NZ_JAKKCS010000032.1:0-11482 GCF_021728075.1 Vibrio sp. D54
TTTTTCAACCTCATCAACTACAGTGAGTTTAAAAGCGAGGGAGTAATCGCGCTGAGTTCTTTTAGTTGTTGATTTCATAACACTCTCCAATTTTGGGGGTGGAAAGTGTCAACCTTATTTAGGACGGTACAAAATATTAAAAAAGGGTTAGCATTGATGCTAACCCTTTTTATTTGTACCCAATCATTATCTAGATCTAACTGCGCCGATTATCGGTTGATCATCGATTCATCCCACTCAAATCGAGTGAACAATTGCTGCCAAGTTTCATCAAGATTAGCCGTCATAACAATCTCTTGTTCGGTAAATGGATGGACGAACCGTAACTCTGAAGCATGCAGTAGCAAACGATGAGAATCAAACTCTGTGCGATACAGCTTGTTGTGCTTTCCATCCCCGTGCGTTGTATCACCCACGATCGGATGGCGTAGATGTGCCATATGACGACGAAGTTGGTGCTTGCGCCCCGTTTTAGGTTTCATCTCAACTAAGCAATAACGCGTTGTAGGAAATTTACCCGTCGAATAGGGAACTTCCACTTTAGCCAACGACTTATATTCCGTCACCGCTTCTTGCGCTTCTTTTTCTTGTGAAGCGAACTTATCCGCAATCTTGTCTAACTCGACTTTGAGCGCGTAATCCAAGACGCCCTCTTCCTCAATCCAACCACGTACTATTGCGTGGTATGTCTTTTCCATTTTATGTTCAGCAAACATCGGCATGACTTGTGATGCGACTTCACTCGACAACGCAAACACGAGCACACCAGATGTTGGGCGATCCAGACGATGCAATGGGAACACATGCTGACCAATTTGGTCACGCAAAGTTTGCATGACAAACTGAGTTTCGTGTTTATCTAACCAACTGCGATGCACTAACATGCCTGCAGGCTTGTTGACCGCTACAAAATATTCATCCTGATAAACGACCTCCAGCTCAACTGGTTCTGAAGATCGCGTTAGTTCTTGTTCTAGCATTCGTTTACTTACACAGTTCGTCAATGGTTCGGATTGTAACGAGCAGCTCGGCGAACTGCGGTTCCTGCTTCCACGCTTCCGAAAAATAGGGCTCGAGAGAAAACCCTCTTGGCAGTGGTTGGTTATTTTTCACTAATGCGTGCATTCTGGCTATAAAAATCCACTGCAACCACTCATGAGGATGCAATGTATCAATCGCAAATGGCTCCGCACTTTGTAAGGCTTGCTCTGAAGGCATAGTGTATTGCCACAATTTATGCTCTCTAAGCTGCGTTTCAAGTTGGTGAAGTAAGTCGACCAATTGAGTATTTGTTACCATTAATTCTATCTCGAACCTTGAATTAGCCGAGAATGATACCATTTCTTGTGAAAAGAACGTTAGGACGTCGTATTTAATGGAAAACATTCAAACCCTCACTCAACTGTTGAACAACAGCCACTGTGATTATCAAATCTTCGATCTTGGTCGCCGTATCAAAACCATCGCTAAGAAAGAGTTTACCGATGTAGAAAAAGGTCAAGCACCTTACCCATTTCCAATGCAGCGTAAAGCACACCTTGCCATCGCTTATTGGAATGAACAAAAGCAACCTTGGATTTGGTTTCTAAAGTTTGAATTGGACGAGCGTGGTTTGTTAAAGCAAGCGGATATCGGCAATTTCATTAAATACGTTGTAGAGGCTATGGGAACACGCCTCAATGATGATATCACTGAAGAGCAACAACAAAAGCTGTCTAACAACCCATACACTTTCAAACCTTCCGAAGATAAAATGGCCGTGTTTCATAGCCAGGTCCGCGCAAACCTCAATCTTCCTACCAGCCAATATTACGAGCATACCCAGCATTACTTCTCTGGAGGTTTAGGCTGGGATAATTGGCAAACTGTAGGTCTGCAAGGTATCACAGACATAGCCGCTCGCCTGGAAAAAGAGCAAAACGGGGTAATGATACGCAAAGCGTTGAACCACCTACCAAATGAGCCACTTTATGCCCTATTAGGTGCGCTTGAGCATGTAGAGCTTCAAGAGCGTTTAGCAGAACGTATCGCGGAAAAGGCACAGCAAGAAATCGCAAGTAGCGAACCTGATCTCTTCCTACTTTCAGCACTTATCCGAGCCCTTGCTGGTGCACCAACAGAAGTCGCCTCTCCAGTATTAGATGCGATATTGCATAGCCCTCGTTTAAGCCATCAGGAGGTATTGATTGGTGTGGCGGGTCGCGCTTGGCACTTACTCGCCAATGAAAAGGTAGCAGAACAGTTTTTGCTGCGTTTAGCTCAAACCGGTAATCAAGCCCTATTTAATCAGTTATTTACCGATTTAGTGATGCTGCCAGAGTTAAGAATGGTGTTATTGCCTTTGCTGCATTCAAACCCATCAGAGGAACTAGCAAATGCGCTAGTAAGCTTACAACAAGCAACAAAAAGCTAAGAAAGGTTCAGGAATGATTGGTGATCTTTTAGCAATTTTAGGGCTCTGCTTTTTCTGTTACCTGTTTTGGCAACAGCGTCGCCAAGCCGAACTCGCAAAAGCGGCCATCACGCGTAAATGTGAGCAATTGGATCTCCAATTAATCAGCATCGCCTTTGGTGCCCATAAACTAAAAACGCCAGACGGAGTCTGGCGTTGGCATACGGTGTATCAATTTGAGTTTTCATCTCTTGGTGACGATTGCTACCAAGGAGAGTTAACCATGGTCGGTTTCAGGCCGCAGAACTTTCACCTACCACCGCATCGCTTGTAAATTCCATTTCAAAGTAAGGACCATATATATCCTTACTTTCTTTTGTTTCAACAAATCCCAGCTTTTTCAGTACTGCCATAGAAGCTTGATGATTGCTATTCACGTTAGCTTTCACCTTATTCAAGCCCAATTCACGGCACGCTTTGGGGAAAAATGCTTTTAGTGCTTCTGTTGCTAACCCTTTACCCCAATATGATTTATCAAAAATAAACCCTAATTCAGGTTCGGAATCGAGATTAGCAATGAACACGTGCCCCATATAGTCACGACTGGTGCTCTCTAGCACTGCCATACTATAAATGTTCTCATCATCCAGTATTTTCTCAAACATCTGTTTGGCAGACGCAACTGTATACGGACCATTCAATTCAGCACGGTTTTTCGCACAGCAATTCAGCATGACGAATTCTAGTTGCAACGACTCATTGTAGGGTAGAAGAAGCATTCTTCTGGTTACTATGGCCACATCTGTTCCTTGATTACAACAAACTTAATCTATCCGCAGATCACAAACTCGATGAGCTGAACATGCTCAATGATTGCGGGCATAACACCTTGTAGAGAAGCCGAAAGTTAAACCAACTGGTTGGAAAGGATATTGATCTGAGTTGTTTTTTATTAAGTGTTATTAGGAATTTATATATTTTGTGATATTGATATCCCCAAGTAACATCGAGATGCTTAATTCAATGAGAACACTGGATATCGTTTTTATATAAGAAAGACCCCGACACATAAGTATCGGGGTCATGGTCTTACTCGCAGCAGTCCGGCTACTAAAAGTGCTCCATGCATCATCCATAATAGTGGCTGATTCCGTCAGCTTATTCCTTACGTCGCCGTCCTAGCGGTGTCCTTATCATCCTGACTGCTAACATTCCTCGTTAGCACACATCACTTGTTCCTTGAGCGGTGTCCCTTGCATCTTTCTGATGCTGTCCATAACCTCAATCCTAGAGGGGTCCATTGTCTATCCTTAGTCATCAACATCCTATTGATGATCGTATCCTTACAATGTCCTACGCTCCATGCTTGATTAATCATCCTGACCAACCAAATCGTCTTCCTGACGATAACCAAATCCTTGGTGCTTTCCTGTTCCATGTCTGCTTCCTGCTGACAACTCTCAATTTACGCCTTTTCCAAAAATAGACAATCTATCCAAGATAAATATTTGGCTCTCACATTGGTTAACAAGTTGTTAAATTATTATTTATCAGAAACTTAAGCTCTTCAGCTTCTCTTTTTCCGCTTACGAAATCGTTTTCTCTCACAACCTATGTAAGAGATCTCTCACACTACACTCTCCAAAATGCCATTCGCCAAATCAGCGCAGTCAACGTATGATGATAGATATATCGTTGTTAAGGATTAAAAATGTTAACTCAAGACGTTACTAAAGAATTAGAAGCGGCAATGGAACAGTTGCAACAACAAGGAAAAGAGCCAACCGTAGCGTTAGTGAAAGCACGATTGAAAACGCCAGTTCCAATGCCAGCGTTAATCACCGCAATAAAAAGTTGGAAGAGTGCTCAACGCGTACCCAAGGTTGAAATCGCAGCACAGCACCACACCGATAATGATCGTCTTGAAGCCCTAGAACGCACCGTAAAAATGCTAGTCATTCGTATTGAAGAGTTAGAAGCGAAACTCAGTGAGAAATCATCATGAAGTTATGGGTAGATGCAGACGCGTGTCCGAAAGTTATTCGCGAAACCATTGTGCGTGCCGCCGAGCGTACGGGGATTGAATGTACGTTTGTCGCTAACCACGTTGTCCCTGTGCCGAAAAGAGACAACATCCACTCGCTACAAGTCCCTGCGGGATTTGACATCGCAGACAACGAAATCGTCAAGCGTGTAGAAGCCAACGATTTGGTGATCACGTCAGATATTCCGCTTGCAGATGAGGTCATCTCTAAAGGCGCTCAAGCCCTCAGTTCTCGTGGCGAGCTCTATACAAAAGACACCATCAAAGCTCGCCTAAATATCCGCGACTTTATGGAAACCATGCGTTCAAGCGGAATTCAGACAGGTGGGCCCGCCGCGCTTTCTCAAACCGATCGACGCGAATTTGCAAACCATTTGGATCGTATTTTGGCGAAATTTAAGAAGTAACCCTCACTCTATTCAAATTGAGCCAGCAAATCAAAGCCTGGCTCATTCCTGAAAATTCATTCTCAGCATTGCACCCAAAGCGTGCTCTTACTCCCATTTGTTTTGTTCTGTTTGTTTTTCATCTCGCTCGCCATAGCTTCAATATGCAACGTGGTTTATTTTGAACGACGTTTTTAATAAGTGTATAGAGAATAATGGGCTTTAACATCGTTTCCAGTGGAAGCTACCTGCCAACGAATCAATGGTCTGATCGAGAGATGGATCGCTTCCTAAAATTAGCGCCAGGGACCTGCCGAAATAAATTCGACGTTGAATATCGTCATGTAGCCAATACAAAAGAGACCGCTATTTACATGGCGGTGCAGGCAATAGAGCAGTGTTTAGGAAACACACATACCTTAAGCTCCGTTGATCTTCTTATCTACGCTAGCGGCACACACCACCAGTCTCTACCCTACGACGCCTCAGCGGTTCTCGCCGCGTTAGACGCTCCAACATGGCTAGAAAGCTTTGATTTGAACAGCACCTGTTTATCCTTTCTCTCTGCGCTTGATCTTGCCCAGAGTCTATTCTTAGCAAAACGATACCGTCGGATTCTTATTGTCACCAGCGAACTCGCCACTGGCATCACACTGAATCGAAATTTTACGCTCAAACCAGAAGTTGCAACGCTATTCGCAGACGGTGCCGCCGCATTTTTGCTCGAAGAACGCAACGATGATGGATTGCTCACCAGTCACTTTGAAACGCATCATACCGGGTATTCATTTTGTCAAATTAAGGGCGGAGGTAGTCATATCAATCCGCATACCTCCGAGCATCAAGCCTATTTAAAAAGTTGCCAGTTTGAGATGGAGGGCAAAGCACTCTTTAAACATGTGCGTAAAGCCTTACCAGCGTTTCTAAAAAAAGGGTTTGACGCCTCTCCGGTAACATTCAGCGATATTGATTATTTTCTTCCTCATCAAGCCAGCGCGCATGGATTAAAAAAACTGCCTTCACTCACCGGGCTACCAACAGAGAAAACCGTTAATCACTTTTCGACTTTGGGAAACCAAGTTGCCGCCTCACTCCCAATTAACTTACACTGGCTGCGTAATCAGCCAGAAGCCGCAGGAAAACATGTGTTATTAGCTGGCACCGCCGCAGGGTTGTCACTAGGGATGGGAGTGCTAAAACTATGAAGATATTGGTCACTGGTGGCAGCGGGATGTTGGGTAGCGCAATTCTGAGAATGTTTCACCAGCAGCATGAACTGCATTTTATAGCACGAAATACAGTCATCGCTAAACAACTCGCCGAGCAATTCGATGTTATCCCCCATATAGTCGATTTAAGAGACCACTCAGCAGTTCATGCGGTATGCCAAGGTATGGATGCAGTCATCCATTGTGCCGCTCTCTCAAGCCCATGGGGAAAGTGGCAGGCGTTTTATCAAGCCAATGTAGATGCCACCAAAAACCTCGTCAATGCGGCTAATACGCATCAAATCTCGCGTTTTATCCATATTTCGTCCACCAGCGTCTACTTTGACCATCAAGACCGTTGGAATATTCGAGAAACCGACGCCATAGCTTCATACTGGTGTAATGATTACGCACACACAAAATATCTATCAGAAATTGAAGCCGTAAAAGGTCGAAGTAAAGCGATCATTTTAAGACCGCGTGGCATTTTTGGACCCAATGATCGCGCGATTATCCCAAGAGTGCTTAAGGCGATAAAAAACAACACTCTGCTTCTGCCATCGGGTAGAAATCCTGTGGTTGATCTGACCTATGTCGACAACGTTGCCCATGCAGCGATGCTCGCTTGCACTCAGGCAGACCGACTTCAGCATGGTGATGTGTTCAACATTTCCAACAACGAACCAATGCCAATTGAGACTGTTCTGCAAGCTTTATGTGAGGGGTTAAACCTAAAAGTAACGTTACAATCATTACCATACGGTGTGGTATCACCATTATTAAAGCTCAGTGAGCAAATACGAAGGCACTTACCACATCAGCCAGAACCAAGGCTCACCTCATACAGCGCAGGATTGTTTAACTATCATCAAACTCTGGATATCAGCAAGGCGAAACAAACACTGAATTACCAACCGCTTTTTTCAATTCAAGAAGGAATACAGCAGTATGCAAACTGGTCTAAAAATAAAAATCTTTGAGGCTGGACACTGCGTACACCCAGGCTTTGTTGTCAAACCAGGTTCTGGTATCAAGCCTAGAGCATTTCCGGCAGCCGTTGCGTTAATTCAGCACCCAACGCAAGGCAACATCCTGTTCGACACGGGATATCACGAGCATTTTTTTAGCGCGACTCGTCCCTTCCCTGAACGTTTTTATGCTTGGACAACACCTTGTCGCTATAAAAAAGAACACGGAATTGTTGCGCAGTTAGCAAAAGAAAGTCTCAAACCTCATGATATTGAACACTTAGTGCTCTCCCACTTCCATGCTGATCACATTGCTGCCGTGTCTGAGTTTTCCCACTCTCAATTGCATTGCCAACAAAAAGGGGTAGATGCAATTACTAAAAGTGGTCGAATTGGAGGCGTAAGAAAAGGATACCTAAAAGCTCTACTTCCTCCACAGCTTGAACCTAACTTATTCATTCATAGTGATTTTTCTGTACCAATCAGCCAAATTCTTCCTCAGTGCCAAGGTGTTAATTTGCTCTGTAAAGACATGTTCGACGACGGATTCATTTATATGGTTAGCTTGCCAGGCCATGCAGCTGGCCAAGTGGGCTTGCTGGTTAAAAGAGACCAAGGTTGGCTATTCTTACTCGCCGATGCATGCTGGTTAATCGAGAGCTTGAGTGAAAATATTGATCAGCATTGGCTGGCGAACATGCTTTGCGATGACACAAATGCCTATAAAAACACCCTCTCCGAATTGAGAAGTTGCTACCAACAAACCCACCACTTTGTTCGCTTCGTGCCTTCACATTGTCAGGAAACTATCCGGCAGCTAATCAAAGAAGGGTGGATGAAGTGATAACGCTTATCTCAGAATTCTGGCGAACCCGCTACCGCCCTTTCGGTTCAAGGGAACAAGTCGAAGCGTGGCAGCAACAACATTTAACGCAACACCTGGAATGGGTATGCTGTCATTCACCGTATTACCGCTCACTTCAAGGTGCAGCACTCAGTGATTTCCCTATCATGAATAAGCAAACCATGATGGAGAACCTCTCGGAGTTGAATACGAAAGGCTTAGATGCTGAACAGCTAATGCAACAAGCACTCGACGCAGAACAGTCACGCAACTTCGCCGCTTCGAAAGTTGGCGATGTTACTGTTGGGCTTTCCTCGGGCACATCAGGCATGCGCGGGTTGTTTCTTGCTGACAAACAGGAAACGCAACTGTGGGCTGGCAATATATTGGCTCGCCTGTTGCCCAACCTATGGCAAAAGCACCGAATTGCGCTAGCCTTGCGCGCCAACAGCCCACTGTATAAATCCGTCGCGAAAGGCCCTGTCACATTCTTTTATGCAGATTTAACTAAACCTTACCAAGAATGGATAAAAGAGTTGGATGAGTTCCAACCCACGCTTTTGGTTGGTAGTGCGCAAGCTCTTCAGCTCTGCGCCCAGCTCAGCGGTCAATTTGGTCAACCCGCAATTCAACCACAGCGGATCATTTCTGGGGCAGAGGTTCTAACCGAGAGTGACCGTCACTATATTTCTCAACGGTTCGACAGCGAACTCCATGAAGTCTATCAATGTACTGAAGGTTTTCTTGCATGTACTGATCAGCATGGACAAATGCGCTGGAATCAGGATGTTATTTACATCGAAAAACATTGGCTGAATACCGAACGTACTCATTACAGCCCAATCATTACCGATTTTCGTCGTAAAACTCAGCCAATTATTCGTTATCAGCTCGACGATATTATTGAGAATAAACAGGATAATGGCGTATTTGAACCTCTTGGCGCGATTGCCGGACGATGTGGTGATCGCCTCACGCTAAACGCAAACCACGTCCCAGTGACGGTGTTACCAGATCTCATCTACCGCGCTATAACACTATCCGCCCAAAGTCGCGTGGATTACCGAATCACCCAAACAGGGTCACAAGCCATTCAAATTGAAGCGGATGTTCACCACCATCGGGTTATACATCAAGCCTTGATAAAGTTGTTTGACCAATTGCGGCTTGATCCTGTCAGATTTAGTTACCGCCCTGCGCCTATTTGGACGCCAATGAATAAACAACGACGTGTGGTGAACATATGCGGGTCTTAATCACCGGAGCCCGAGCACCAGTTGCACTAGAGTGGGCAACCATGTGTATGCATCATGGACATGACGTAATTCTCACCGATTCGCTAAAAAAACCTCTAGGATCGTTTTTGCGAGGCATCAAGTCTTATATCCCCACCGCTTCGCCTCGATTTGCGTTTCCCACCTATCAACAGCAGATCCTAAAAATCATTACTCAGATGCGTATTGATATGGTGATACCCACTTGTGAAGAAGTGTATTACTTGGCTCATGTTGCCAAACAATGCCCAGAAGTAGATTTTTTTCTGCCCAATGTAGGACTACTCAATGCCCTGCACAACAAGTTGACCGTCTTTGAACAGCTTCAAGATTTGCCAGAAATTACACTTCCCAAAACTCGTTTGGTCGCTGATAAAAGTGAGATTGAAATTAATAAGAGAACCGTTCTAAAGCCCGTTTACTCTCGGTTTGGCGGGCAAGTCATAAGAGATGTGACGACTCAGTCTATTTCTGCCGCCACGATATCGCCCCTTTTCCCTTGGGTTCAGCAACAAAAAATCCATGGGACTCCGGTGTGTAACTATGCCATTTTTGAACATGGTGACCTTAAAGCACACCAAGCTTATGTGCCGAAATACTGTGTAAACGGCTCGGCCGCCAGTGCTTTTCAGCCGATCTCATGCAAACGACTAGATAGATTTATCGCAGCTTTTGGTAAACGTCATACTTATCATGGGCAAGTGTCGTTTGACTTCATCAAATCACAAGATGAACTCTACGTGATTGAATGTAATCCAAGAGCCACCAGTGGTTTGCACCTACTCTCGTCTAGATGCAGTCAACTGCTCCCTAATATGGCATTTACTGCCCCTTCCAAACAGCGACTGCATCATTTAGGGCCAATAACACTCATCGCTGAAGGAGGGTTATCCCTGTTCAAGGCTCGAACTTGGCAAGATTGGTGGTCTGGAGTGAATGTGATGCAACAGCATAACTTACCGGTCGGGAGCCAAATCCGGAGTATGTTTGAATTACTCCGGTTAGCTAGGCAGAACAAGACGAAGTGGAGCAACGCTTCTACCGTTGATATTGAGTGGAATGGAGAGGCATTGAACTAATGACGCTTTCCTCTCAAGAATGGCATAAAACCTTTATCACTCTTATGCAGTCGAATCCCATTGATGAATGCACAGCAAGCTTTGGTTGCTACTATATCGATGATGTTGCCATTCCCTACTCCGTAACACCAAAAATACCAAACAACTGTTATGCCGTGTCCCCTATGACACTGCTTAGTGGCTACGCCGAAGAAGAGCTTCACAAAGTCAAAAATGTGGCTGTTCGATGGGTATGTAAGTTACTTATTAATATGACTAAACCAATCTTATCATTGGCTGGATTGGATCAAGTCCAAACTCTCAACAATCAGTGCTTGTCCACCAATATGTATAGCGAACAATGGGCAGCCTTAAATCTCGATGAACTGCGTCGCGTCGCACTCGATCAATACCCCACCTTTCCCTTGGTGCTTCGCTCCATTAACCAACGTCAACAATCACGCTTTATTCAGCGATTAGAGCAGCAGCAATGGCAAAGCTTGGTAACACGACAAGTGTATTTACTTGATGATTGGCAAGCGTTCAGCTTCAACCGAGATTTAACGAAAGACTTCAAACTGCTTAATGATAAAGATTGGCAGTTTAGGCCACTGACCACTGATGAAGAGTTTCAGCGTGCCAAAGAGTTATATGACATGCTTTACCTTGATAAATACAGCCTCAATAACATCCAGTTTTCAACCCAATATTTAAAACAGGTGAGCCAGAACAAATTAGTACATTTAGTGGGACTGTTTTATCAAGAAGAGATGCTGGCTACGTTAGGCATTGTAGAAATTGATAATGATATGACTTGCCCAATTTTTGGCTACGATACCAATAAGCCACAACGCCTCGCATTGTATCGTCGAATATCGGCCTATACCATCCGCCATGCAATGATATACCAGCGTCGCTTTAATATGAGCTCAGGCGCTCCGGCTTTTAAACGCAACAGAAAAGCCCGGCCAGAAATTGAATTTAGCTATGTTTATATTGCGCACTTACCTTGGTACAAACGCATAATTTGGAAAAGCTTGTGCTGGCTCACTCAGCACTTTTATCGCCCTTTGTTGATGCGTTTTCAGCTATAAACCGACATCTATAATCAGGTAAGCCTGCGTACACAGTCTCAATCGATAAAAAAGCCTGCGACGTTCGCAGGCTTTTTATAATGGAGCTGTACTGTCCTAAATAAGGTTGACACTTTCCACCCCCAAAATTGGAGAGTGTTATGAAATCAACAACTAAAAGAACTCAGCGCGATTACTCCCTCGCTTTTAAACTCACTGTAGTTGATGAGGTTGA
>NZ_JAKKCS010000033.1:0-9259 GCF_021728075.1 Vibrio sp. D54
TCAACCTCATCAACTACAGTGAGTTTAAAAGCGAGGGAGTAATCGCGCTGAGTTCTTTTAGTTGTTGATTTCATAACACTCTCCAATTTTGGGGGTGGAAAGTGTCAACCTTATTTAGGACGGTACACATTTTTAATAAAAAGCTGGGCAAATGCTCAGCTTTTTTTTATCACAGGATAATCGCACCAAAACAAAAGCAGTCAAATAAACCATAACAGACCCAAAAAATACCAAAACAAAAGAACAAAAAACCACAAGTTAACGCTATTGATTATTATGTTAGTTTTTTAGGGTAATTTTGTCCTACTATTCCACTTCATGCTTATTATTTATATACTACCTGCCTGCTGAGAGCTCATAAATCCAATCATACCTGCTCCAGCCTTGATGGGACTCCCCATCTCTCTAGGTGATAAACGGCTTTAAGGTGACAGGACCAACATTGTTGGTGCTACTTATACATTAAAAAACTCAAGTGCCAGTAAGAGCACAGCTGAAAGTATAAGTAGCTTGTTTACAAGTTTATTGACCATTTGGATTGAAGACATGTCATTACCACACGTAATCTTAACTGTTCTTAGCACTCGCGACGCAACCGGTTACGATATCACTAAAGAATTCTCTGCTAGCATCGGTTACTTCTGGAAAGCAAGCCACCAACAGGTGTACCGTGAACTTAACAAAATGGCTGAGAAAGAACTGGTTACTTGCGTATTAGAACCCCAAGAAGGCAAACCAGACCGCAAGGTTTACTCCATTACAGACGCTGGTCGCAGCGCTTTAGGAGAGTGGTTTGATCAACCAACTGCACACCCAACAGTTCGTGATGAGTTTTCAGCGAAATTGATGGCATGTGCCGTTCAACCTGCAGCTCCATTCCGTGACCAACTCGCTGAGCTAGTTGAAGAGTCTCGCAAACTGGTTTCTCACTACAAAGAAATTGAAGCGGCTTACTACGCAACGCCGTCAACTTTAGATAAACAAGCTCGCCTAGAACGTCTAACGCTTCGCCGTAACCTTCTGTTACGTGAAACTTGGATCACTTGGGCAGAAGAAGTTCTAACTGAACTTGAAGTGATTGGTTAAACTCCTTTTGCTTTGATAAAACGAAAAAGGCTTGCCATTTGGCAAGCCTTTTATCTTTTTGAAACTAGGTTTACGCACCGACTACTGCGCGAGGACGAACACCCAATGTATGGCATAACGCGTAAGTCATCTCTGCACGGTTTAGTGTGTAGAAGTGAAAATCCTTAACCCCTTCACGACTCAGTACACGCACCATATCAATAGCTTGGCTAGCTCCTACAAGCTGACGAGTCACCGGATCATCATCCAAGCCATCGAATTGTTTGCTCATCCATCCTGGTACTTTCACATTGTTCTGTGCCGCAAAGCGAGACGCTTGCTTAAAGTTCGATACAGGCAAAATTCCTGGCACAATTTCTACGTCAATTCCTGCTGCGACACAACGGTCACGGAATCGCAGGTAAGACTCAACGTCAAAAAAGAACTGAGTAATAGCACGGTTTGCACCTGCATCTACCTTACGTTTTAGGTTCAATAAGTCAGACTGTGCGCTTTTAGCTTCAGGGTGAACCTCAGGGAATGCAGCAACGGAGATATCGAAATCGTGGCGTGATTTCAGCAGCTCAACCAAATCCGAGGCATACATATCAGGCGCACCGCCACCTGGAGGAATATCACCACGCAGAGCGACGATATTTTCAATACCATTGTTCCAATAATCATCGGCAATATTAATCAACTCTTCACGAGTCGCATCAATACAAGTGAGATGGGGAGCGGCAACCAATCCGGTTGTGGCTTTAATTTCTTTAATGATGGAGTGTGTTCTGTCACGCTCGCCGGAGTTCGCACCGTAAGTCACAGAAACAAATTTAGGTTGAAGCGTTTTAAGACGGTGTACTGAATTCCAAAGTGTTTCTTCCATCTTAGCGCTGCTTGGCGGAAAAAACTCAAACGATACATTGATGTTATCTGATAACTCAGCAATATTCTGGTTCAAGGCGTCGATATGGCCTGCGTGCGTATATCCCATCTTACTCTCCCTGCGGCACTCCGCCACGAAAACAAATCCTTAAAATCGACGTTTAGACGTCTATATGTCTACAGAATGTATTGAATACGATTTAATGTCAACCTTGTAATTATGAATTTTTCTCAAGTTAATAATGAAGATAGTTCAAGTTTCTACTTGAGCATCATCTCGCCATTTTGCACGGGTTATGACTTCAGTATGGCACTGATAGGGGAATAAAAAACCCTGGATTAATTCCAGGGTTTTTAGGTCAATCGCAACTTTAAAATAAACCAGCCAATCGGTTGAGGTCGGATTGAATAGCGCCGGCTGTCACTTCTCTGCCTGCGCCTGGTCCTCGAATGACCAGAGGGTTATCTTTGTACCACTTGCTCTCTATGGCAAAAATGTTATCGCATGGCAATAAGTTGGCGAGCGCGTGCTCACGAGATAACGCTTCGACTCCCACCGTTGCTTTACCATTTTTTTCTAAACGCGCCACATAGCGAAGCACTTGATCGTTTCTCTGTGCTTTTGTCAGACGCTCTTGAAGTATTTCACTCAACAATGCTCCATTATCGAAGAAATCATCTAGGCTCAGTTCTCTTAATTCTTCTGGCACCAAAGACTCAACTTTAACGCTGTCTGGTTCTATATCTAGGCCCGATTCTCGAGCCAAGATGACTAACTTACGCATTACATCGGAGCCATCTAAATCAGAACGAGGGTCAGGTTCGGTTAACCCTTGCTGCCAAGCAAGATCGACTAAATCATTAAATGGCACAGAACCATCAAACTGTTGGAACAGCCATGATAACGTCCCCGAGAAAATCCCCGATAGAGCGACGATCTCATCCCCACTTTCACGAAGATCTCGCACGGTATGGTTTATCGGTAACCCAGCACCAACCGTTGCGTTGTATAGCCAATGACGACCAATTTTAGCGAATGCATCTTGAACCTGATGGTAGTACTGACTATCTGCGGAACCGGCCACTTTGTTAGCGGAAATCAAATGAATGCCTTGCTGTGCGATTTCTACGTAGCGCTGAGCTAACTCTTTACTCGCCGTAACATCAAGCACGACGGCTTCATCATAGCTTTTAAGTGCTCCCAAACGTGCCAGCCAATCCCCATTGTTTGCTATGCTTTCATCATCAAATCGTTCAGCAACACTCGCCGCCTCAATACCTTGCTCATCGAACCAATAGGTTTGGCTATCCACAACCGCGACAAGATCAAAGCTCATACCATGACGTTTTTCGAGCTCACTTTTTTGCGTCGCAAATAAATTTAACCAACTAGAACCAATATTACCCTTGCCACATAAAGCCACTGCCACGCGTTTTTGCGCTTGGAACAACTGGCTATGAATCGTTTGAACCAACGCCTCGGTATCAGTACGGCGCAAAACAGCGACTAGGCTCAGTCCTGAGTCTGTTTCAGAGATAAATTCTACCGGAGAGTGCTTTAGCTTCTGATAAAAGCCAAAGCAATGATTGGCGTTTTTCGTAACGCCTGCACCTACCGCAGCTAAGAGCGAGTAACCTTCTTTTAGCTTAATTTCTGCCTCTACCGCAAGCTCTTGCAAGTGTTTCAATGCACCACCGGCGATTTCTGCGGTGTAAGCCAAGCGTAGCGTGTGCTGATCGGATTGAGCTTCAAATGCCAGTGGCTCTAATTGCGCGCGCTGCAACGCTTGTAATACATCACTCTGTGTTTTTTCGAAGTCGTGCCCATGCATGAAAGACAACTGCACCAATAAAACATCATCCAGTGAAGTAATAATTTTAGCGCCACGACCAGATGCCAATACACGCTCAATACGAGTAGAACCCGACTCTGGCAGATAGCTACACTTGAGATTAAGGTCCATGGTACTTTGCGCCACAGGCTGAAGCGTACGACTGTGTAGCACTGGGGCAGCTAAGCGAGCAAGTTCACTGGCTTCATCCAATCGAAGTAACGGTAATAAACAAGCGTCAGACACCAAACGTGGATCGGCACTATAGACACCAGCAACATCACTCCAAATCGTGACAGTACTGACTTCAGCAAGCGCGCCTATGACCGTTGCAGAATAGTCAGAGCCGTTACGACCAAGTAGAATGGTTTCTCCTGCCTCGTTCTGAGCCATAAAGCCAGTAATTACCACACGTTTATGGTTATGCTGCGCGAGGATCTCTTTAATTAAAGGGTATGAACGAGCGCGATCAACCTCTGGTTGAGTTCCCGCTTCTGCACGTAAAAACGCTCGTGCATCTTGTGCAACCGCAGGGATAGAACGTTGAGATAATAACGCGGCTAATAGGCGAGCAGACCATACTTCTCCGTGTCCCAGTACCGCGGCTTTTTGCGCATTAGTGAGTGGTGCAGTCAGCTCCGAGAGAGTACTGAACTCATCATGTAATAAAGCTAACAGCTCTTCTTTTGCTTCACTCTCCAACAAGCTTTCTATTAGCTCAGTTTGGAACTGTCTCAAGCTTTGAAGCGCTTCATGCGCAATTCGGCCATCTTTATTTAACCCTTCCAAAAACTCAATCAAGCGGTTAGTGGTTTTTCCTGCAGCAGAGACGACCACCAGATCATTTTCTGTCGAATACTCCTTGAGAATACCCACAACGCGTAAGTAGCATTCTGGGTTTGCTAAGCTACTGCCACCAAACTTATGCATCTGACGTTGTACAGTCATTGTTATCGTCTCCTATTACTGGGTAGCTTTAGCGAACGCTTGTTCTAAATCTGTGATGAGGTCTTGTGCATCTTCCAAACCGACAGACAAACGCAATAGTTGATGAGAGACCCCAGCCTCCGCCAGCGCCTCCTCACCCATTGCACGGTGCGTCATGGATGCTGGGTGGCAAATCAAACTTTCTACACCACCTAATGACTCTGCTAATGAAAACAGTTGGAGCTCTTTCACAAACACCTTTAACTGCTCAAACGAACCAGCAAACTCAAAACTCAACATAGAGCCAAAGCCCGTTTGCTGCTTTTTAGCAATGTCGTGACCTGGATGTTCCGGCAGGCTTGGATGATAGATAGTTTTAACTAACGCTTGTTTCTGTAGGTAAGCCAGTACCTGCTGTGAGCTCTCTTCATGTACTCTCATACGAGCACCAAGCGTACGAATACCTCGCAGTGTCATGTAACTATCGAAAGGTGTGCCCGTTGCACCAATACAATTGCCCCACCATGCAAGCTCTTCTGCATGCGCTTCTGTGTTGGTGATGATTACTCCACCAATTACGTCCGAATGACCGTTGATGTACTTTGTTGTGGAGTGGATAACAAAATCCGCACCTAGCTCTAAAGGTTTTTGGTACACGGGTGTCAAAAAGGTATTGTCCACCGCAACTAACGCGCCGATTTGTTTCGCTTTTTCACAAGTAGCTGCAATATCCACTACGCGAACCAGAGGGTTTGACGGAGTTTCTAGCAAAATGAGTTTTGGTTTTTGCGCCAATGCAGCATCTAAAGCCTGTTCGTCTGATTGATCGACAAACTGAACCTTAAAATCGCCTTTGTTAGCTCGGGTATTAAAAAGACGATAGGTACCACCATAACAATCGTGAGGAGCAATAATGAGATCATCTGGGCCGAGAAAAGCGGAAACCCATAAATTTAATGCCGACGTACCGCAGTTAGTAACAACCGCTCCTTTTCCAGACTCAAGTTCAGATAGCGCACTTTCCAACAGTCCGCGGTTTGGATTACCAGATCGTGTGTAATCATACTTGGGCACTTCACCAAAAGCAGGAAAACCATAGTTAGTGGAAAGATAAATAGGTGGAACGACAGCATGATATTGGCTGTCTGATTCAATACCAGTGCGTACTGCAATGGTCGCAGGTTTGCGAGTGCTCATGGGTGTATCCTTTCACGGGTAATGACTTCTAAATAGGAATGCGCTATATCTAATGAGTAACATAAAGTGATCAACACGCTTCCTTTGCTGTTATGTTCACTTTACTCGTCAAAAAATGAGACGTCAACACTTCTAGACGTCTATATGTCTTTGCTTATGGCGGTAAATGCAGCTAAAATCAGCACCTAAATTATTTTTAACCGATTACATAAATGAAGGTGTGCAATGGCTGACTGGAATGGCGAATACATTAGCCCATATGCAGAGCACGGCAAAAAAAGCGAACAAGTAAAAAAAATTACCGTCTCTATCCCGCTAAAAGTTTTAAAGGTGCTAACTGATGAGCGTACTCGCCGTCAGATCAATAACTTACGCCATGCAACCAATAGCGAATTGCTATGCGAGGCATTTTTGCACGCGTACACAGGTCAGCCACTTCCGACAGATGAAGACCTTCGTAAAGACCGTCCTGATGATATTCCAACAGAAGTAAAAGCGCTGATGACGGAAATGGGCATCGAATTTGAGTCATTCGACGAAGAATAAAAAAGCCTGATAAGAGGTTTCAGGTAATAACTCTTGCCTCGAGCCAAATGAATGACATAAAAAATGGGACGCAATAGCGTCCCATTTTTGTGTATCACATCTGAAAGATATATTACTCTGCCATGTAGTTTTCAGGCATCTCGATACGAGCTACACCTGAATTAACCGCCGCCTGAGCAACCGCTTTTGCAACACGTGGTAGCAAACGTGAATCCATTGGTTTTGGAATAATATAGTCCGCACCAAACTCTAGCTTATCAACACCTGCAGCCTTCAATACGGCTTCAGGTACAGGCTCTTTTGCTAGCTCACGAATCGCCCCAACGGCTGCAAGTTTCATTTCATCATTGATTTCACTTGCACGCACATCAAGAGCACCGCGGAAAATGAATGGGAAACACAATACGTTGTTAACTTGGTTAGGATAATCACTACGGCCAGTACCCATGATCAAGTCATCACGAACTGCGTGAGCAAGTTCCGGCTTGATTTCAGGATCCGGGTTAGAACATGCGAATACGATTGGCTTATCTGCCATCAACTTCAACGCTTCCGCTGGCAATAGGTTTGGACCAGATACACCTAGGAACAGATCTGCACCTTCAATCACGTCTTCTAGTGTGCGCTTATCTGTATTGTTCGCAAATAGCTGCTTATATTCATTAAGATCATCACGACGAGTGTGAATCACACCTTTGCGATCTAGCATGTAGATTTTTTCGCGCATTGCGCCGCATTTGATCAGAAGCTCCATACACGCTACAGCGGCAGCGCCAGCGCCAAGACAAACAATTGTTGAATCTTCAAGTTTCTTACCTTGAAGTTCGATTGCATTCAGCATACCCGCTGCCGTTACAATAGCAGTACCATGTTGATCATCGTGGAATACTGGTACATCACAACGTTCAATCAGACGCTTTTCAATCTCAAAACAGTCTGGTGCTTTAATATCTTCAAGGTTGATACCGCCAAAAGTGTCTGCAATGCTCGCAACAGTATCAACAAATTCATCGATCGTGCGGTGCTTAACTTCAATATCAATAGAGTCAAGACCTGCAAAACGCTTAAACAGTAACGCTTTACCTTCCATCACTGGCTTAGATGCAAGTGGACCTAGGTTACCTAGACCTAGAATAGCGGTACCGTTAGAAATAACAGCAACCATGTTCCCTTTTGCAGTGTACTTGTACACGTTATCCGGGTTTTGTGCGATTTCACGCACTGGCTCTGCAACACCAGGGCTATATGCAAGGGCAAGATCACCCGCCGTTTCCGCAGGCTTTGTCAGTTCGACAGCAATCTTTCCTGGAGTTGGATAAGCATGGTAATCCAATGCTTTTTGGCGATGTTCTTCTTCTGGAGTGGCTGCTTGGTGGTTGTCTTCAGACATGGACGTTTCTCTTTTTTATTTTTAGGTAAGGGGGCATAAATTCTATCGGATAGAAATCAAACTTCATAGGCAAGATTGCGAGCAATATCCTTAAAAAGCCGATAATAAAAGAGATTAGACCAGATAACGGGGTTAAGCACCCGATTTTCGAGTCAGGTGCTCTTTCTTCTTACTATTATTGGAGTATGCAAACTTAGAAAGTATCGTTACTCTTCGTCCACGTATTGCGCTTGGAGATAATTCTCAATACCAGACATTTCAATCAAGCCAAGTTGCGTCTCTAGCCAATCAACATGTTCTTCTTCATCTTCAAGAATATCTTGGAAGAGATCTCGAGACACATAATCTCGAATGTCTTCAGCGTAGGCAATCGCATCTTTTAAATCTGGAATAGCCGCCATTTCAAGCTTTAAGTCACACTCGAGCATTTCCTTGGTATCTTCACCAATCATCAACTTACCTAAATCTTGTAGGTTCGGTAAGCCTTCAAGGAACAAAATACGCTCAATTAGATGATCGGCATGTTTCATCTCATCGATAGATTCGTGATATTCCTTGTCTGCTAGGTGCTTTAAGCCCCAGTCTTTATACATTCGGGCATGAAGAAAATACTGATTAATAGCGACGAGCTCGTTACCGAGCACTTTATTGAGATGTTGAATGATGATTGGATCGCCTTTCATGACAAAACCCTCCTCTTTGGCTTCATTTAAATGTAGAAGCAAATGAGAAGGTGTCAAAATGTAAGGCAAATAATTACTGCATACTTACAGCAATTAGCTGGCTTGTTTCAATTCCGTGTAACTAGTTTCCGCTAAAATTTCCTTGGCCTGTCTGATGCACTTACCACATTGGCTACCCAATGCCGTGCACTTTTTGATTCCTTTAATATCTGTTACGCCTTCATCTATCGCCAACTTCCTAATTTTTTTGTCGGAGACACCATGGCAAAGACAAACGTACATACTCAAAAAACCTATAAAACTAATCTGTGACAAACAATATAAACAAGAATAGTTCTTGTTACCAGTCGCATTATGGTGTCCACTCAGAATATTTGGTTATAACGATTTTATCGCTGCAGGAAAAGATCAAAGGGTTAAGAGGGGTGAGTAAAAGCGTTAAGAAATAAAGTCGGTAAAACTCTGTTTTTAAATCGAAAAAGTGACGTCTTTTATTTCAACACTTATAACTAAATGTAATCTAGAAATGAAAAAGGGAAGCCTAAGCTTCCCTTTTCGATGCGCTTTCTTCAAAAAGAAGAACAGTGCAAGATTTCGTTTAATTCGTTATGAATTAGTCGAAGATCTTAGCAACAACACCAGCACCTACTGTACGGCCACCTTCACGGATCGCGAAACGTAGACCTTCGTCCATTGCGATTGGTGCGATTAGCTCTACAGTCATCTGTACGTTG
>NZ_JAKKCS010000034.1:0-8425 GCF_021728075.1 Vibrio sp. D54
TAGTTGCTGACAGTGATTAGTACGACGACGACGCTCTTTAAACTAGCTCCATGAATGGTGAAGGCATTTTTATACTTGGAAATAGTTTTGAAACTAACTGTCTAGACAAACCTATTTCTTTCAATAAATTATGCCAATTTACAGGACCTATTTTAGTGAATAGATCTGAAATTAAGCTAGGTTCTTCAACTGGAATTTTGTCGTCAAGAGGCTCATTCTTTGAGTACCCATTTTTATTAAGGTATATATATCCAGAACGCATTCTATCTTCAGAGATCAAACCTAAACTTTTTGCTCTATATAACAATGCTTTTAAGCTTACACCAAAGTAAGTTTTTAGAACCTTCAAGCTATTCCAGTTTAAACTTCTAGTTCCTTTTAACAATGGATATTTATTAGTCGCACTTAAAAATAGACTTCTTGGCATCAAGAGAGAGCTTGCAAAATAGTTTGCTTGCTTTTCAGTTTCTTTATCACCAGTTTGAATTCCGCTATGCATAACAAGGTGACCAATTTCATGAGCAAGGTCAAAACGATACCGACAAGGACTACCTTTAGCGTTATTCCGGATTATTAATGGCCACTTTCTTGATATAGAAAATGCATCAACTTTTTCATCAACACCTTCGATAATAGCTATAACAATACCAGCATTTTCAGCTAAGAGCGTTAAATTCCCGATGGGAGCATCACCAATATTCCATTCTTTTCTTAGACGCTCAGATGCTATTTCGATATCGTTTATATTTTCAAAGGATAGATCTGAAACTTCAGGAAGAAGAACCTCTCTAGCTGGATAATATTTACTGACCCCTTGAAGTAATTCATCCAAAACCTCAGCTCTAGCCATTACCATATTAGTTAATGTTTTAGTTCTTGAACGTAAACTTCTAAAGTGACAATCTTCTTCTACAACTGGTGCTATTCTATCGCTATAAAAATATTCTTTTTTAACGTCTAAGTGTTTACATAATATTGGGAGTTGCTCTTCGGTTGGTTCTTGACCAGCTTCCATTTTATGAACATTTTGACGAGTTACTGCTAATAACTCGCCTAGCTCTTCCAATGAGAACCCCTGAGCTAATCGTGCAAGTCGTAACTTATCACCACGATATGATCTTAATGCTTCGCGATTACTAAACATCGTCCTCAGCCACATTTGGTACTTCTTCTTTATCTCTCAATGGCTCAATTTCAACTTTCTTCACTTCAGCAGGAGCAGGAAGTGCATCTTCGACAGGATATGGTACATGCCTTGCCGTTGAATTGGATTGCCAGACAGATTTCATTTGTTTTGTAATTGAGTCATATCCAACTAGAACGACTCGATAGTCATCCTCTAAATCTTCTAGCTCATTTCCTGTATCTTCAACAGTAGCAGGAGCTTGAATAAAGAGACGCCAAGTTAAATCAATCGAATTCCCCTCAAGGTCATCAAAAAGAGTTAGTTGAGATTGCTCACAATCATTTTTAAAGAAAACTTTTCCTTTTTTGGGATTAGAAGGGTCGTCTTTAAAAACGCGAACAGGGATAGTACAGATTTTAGGAACGTAGTCCATAGTTTTACTGGCAATAGTAAGCCACGGGATAGACTTATCTTCCGCCAATTTAAAGAACAACTGTCGAGTCCTACCAAAAATACTCGTTTCAAAGGTATAGTTATCATCATACTCTGAACTATTAGATTGAAGTGTCATCTCAACGATTTGTAGCATTCTTTTAGATACGAACTCTAAATGCTCTTCTTGTAACTCGGGGCACAACACAAATGGAGATTCGAATTGTTCGATGTTCATACTTTCAGGCTCTTTTTTGATTTTGTAAACCAATTATCTTGCCGATTTGAAATTTAGTCAACTAGAAAGAGGCAAAAAATGAATTTTGTTAACTGATGAATTGGCTTTTAATGTGAGTATTATTCGATTTATACAGACATTACGCTCTATACCTAGGCTTTGACGTCGTCGACGGCAGCACTAAAACAAAAAAATCCGACACCGATGACCAAAGCCACCGATGCCGGATGTGTTGATTAAATCAAAGGTTTATCTGAAACCATTATGTAACGCTCTGCATCTCGTCCAAACTTGAAGTAGATGCCATTCGCATTCAAACTCGATTCTTGACCCTTAATCTTTGCTGACAACGCCGCTGCACCTTTAGGTAGGTACATGCTTTCTTCAAACTTTTGAAGCTTATTCAGAAGCTCGGAAGGTTTGCCCTTCCACGGCTCATCTCCAGTTTTCTTAAGCAATGCCGTAAAAGCAATCGTTAGACTATCATCTGCCATGCCCGACGCCATCAACGACTCTACATTCTTCGCGTACACTTTTTGCAGCTTACCCTCTGGGAGTTTCCAGATTTTTTCTAGCGCTCCTATCCATTTGGCATAGTCCATCATTCGCGCTTCGTGCATCACCTCAACATCAGGCAATACCGCCAACGCTTTGGATGCAAGAGTCAATAAGGCACCGAATATCTCTGGCATAGATGCTTCTAACTCAGCTTTCAGCTCTTGCTCAGGACGTCGATTGCCTTTATTCATCGGTTCCAAGTTGACTCGGAGGCAACGGGAAGCCAAGTCGGATTCTTTAACAAAATCATGAATACCATTTAGCACCAGTGGGCTATGTAGTTCTAGCATCGTTACTTCTGCTGTCTTGTACAGTGTTCGCTTCGTCATTGTTCCCTTGGTAGCTACGGTACAAAGCAAATCACTTTGTCGCTTGGTCAAACTTCTAAGGTTATCAATAACAACTAGCGACATACCGTTGATGGTCAGAACAAAATCACTCTGTTTAGGGAAAGCCATTGCTGAAACAGCGCTTGGGTCTAGCAAACCACGAAGCACGTTATTGCAGAAGAAGCTTTTCCCCGCACCCTTTTCGCCTTGAATCATCAAGATAGGGTAAGGAACACCTTTCGCCTTAGGATGTGCCATTAAGTAAGTCATGTAAGCGATCAGCAAGAAGAAAGTATTCGTGTCGGTATTAATGAACTTTCTCAGCTTTGCCAAGGCTGATTTGGTGTCGTCACATGGCAACTTAGGCGTAACCATTGGTAACTGAAAGCTCGGTCGCTGAAAATAGAGATTCTCATTACTAGCTGGCATTGTATCCAACACTTCAACACCTTGAGCACTAAGTTGAGCAATCTGACCGTTCGAGAGGTCAATGGTCACTGTTTCAGTTCCCGGAGCCATACCATATCGAATTTGAGGTTTAATCAACGGCTGCTCATGCTCCCATGCGATAGCTTTGACTTCCTCGAATGCATCTTTCACGTTTTTACCAACCAATCTTAGTTCTACTCGCTTAGCGAACTTACGCAGCATCTGCTCTCCCTTATCAGAAGCCAATGGGATAGCTTGCTTAGACTCTCCGGTATGCTCAATCAAATATGGTGTACGTGACTCGTCCTGCTTAACTACGCTAGGGGTAAACTGCTCTAAGAACTCTGCGAATGCATTTTTATCAGCCATTGTAAAAATCTCCTTTAATACTATTTTTCTTGGGATGGCACCGTCATTTCGACTGCCACTTTTAAACGGAAACCATTTAGAACATCGGCGGCGGCGTCGGTGAGAGCCTGAGTTGCCGCATCCAATTGGTTTTGAAATTGTGCTTGTTCTAACCTCACCAAGAACGAATCGTGGTTAGTGAGTAGAAGTGGGATATTGGCATCATCAAGACGTAGGCAGGCTCGGCGCATAATGTCGGCACCAGTTGCTTGAATCTTCCAATTAGCTAGCGAGAGTTGCCCGTCCAAATCCGAAATGGTGTATTTCCAATCTAAGGAACGAGCGAAACCTTGTTGCCGAATAACATCGGCAGATTTAGCGAGATAGCGGTCCATTGGGTAAATAAGGCGAGATAGCTCATTAGACAGAGATCTGACTCGACTCAAGGTAATACCCAGTTTTTCAGCGAGTGTCCGATAACCGATTCCATACAATCGACCAATGAGAAGTTGCTTACACTGGTCACGGCTAAATTGGCCGCCAACTAACTGAACGAGATTCTTGTATATATCCCCCTTTTGGTACCAATTCATGAGCACCCGACATTGCGCAAAATAAGCAGCAATCATGGGCTCTTGTTGCTGGTAATCTAGAAGGGCATAAACACTGCCTTTAGGTGGGCTTAGTACAGACTTCCAGTACTGCTTAGGAACTTGGTTCAGAGAAGAACCAAGAGCATGATCACGACCTGTTTTAGTATGAAAAGCCGAGACGACCGGACGATACCAATGTCCGGTAGAATCTGTGTTTAGTGCTTTAACAATGCCTTGATATTGCTTAGCTACGAATTGGCTTGTACCCGACTTTTTCTGTGAGTACGAACCAATTCGCTTAAGCATTGCAGTATGATTTACTCTAATCGCTTCTCTGCTCTTTATATGCTCTATATGCCGCGTAATGCGACGTTGAACATCCAATGGTGGCAAGCTCGAAACAGATTTAACCTCTTTAGCGATATGGTCAGGTAGGTAACCTTGCGCTGAGTGAGCAAGTAACTGTTTATTCAGCGCATAGGTATGTGATCCAAGACCATAACGTGCGATTGCAATTCATCCAGGAATGTCATCGAAACTTACATCATCAATATCAATCTCATCTTCAATTTCGTCTAACTCTTCGGGTTCCTCTAGCGGCTTTGGATCATCAGAGAAAATTCCATATTCCGAAGGATCATAAGATCTGTTAGCGTCGGTATCTGCCTGATTACTTTCAGTACCCCCGCCGTCGACGTCAACAAACTCACCTTTATTTTCCAACAACGCCTGAGCTACAGGATGTTCTAGAGAATCGATGTGATACTCTCCACCAAACGTTTCGTTAAAAACTTTGTCCGCTAGCGTCATATCAACCTCAAAAGATTCGATATCATGCTCTATCGAATATCCGTAAACACCAGCTTCTTTATTGCGCTTGAGGGAGATAACTTTGCCTTCTGCACTCGCTTTAACTGCATCCAATTTGCTGACGTTCCATGAGTTTGTTGGATTTTTACTTAATGCAATAAAACGAATCTCACCTTTCGTTGTTTGCAAAACATGAATATGTTTCTGAGATATTTCTTTCTGTGGCAACTGTTTAGCTACATCAGCATCCACGTAATATGTCTCCTTATAACCCGTGTTTCCATTCAAACGTTCAAAAGCTAACATTTGCCATACGTTGAACTTAGCCTTAAATGGCACACCATCTGAAGGCGGCATGTTACGCAGGGCATTTACTGGTGTTTTTGCTTTGAAGTTCGCTACTTTTTCTGCTTGTGCTTCTAGTTTGCTAATCAGACTCATTTCATTCTCTCCTAAGTTATCAATAGAAATTGATGCGACTTAATTCAGCATCGCAATAGGCAGCCATTCAGCTACCCATTAAGTTGCTAAATCAACATTCAAAAATCGTAGAGCGTTACTTTCCAGATTGTTAAAGAGCATCGAGAAGGCGTTCCGTCTCGTTGGTTTGCATTAAACAGCAATGTTGTAGAGTTGAATTTCCAAAGTGCTTGCAATAGCCAAACTTATCGTTGGAACCTTCTTTCCTAACCACGAAATACATTTAACCAGCTCCCCCACGAAGATAATTTCCAAAGTGCTTGTAAAAGCTACAGGCATAAAAAAAGAGAAGCTTTCGCTTCTCTTTGGGCATCTAACTCACGCTACTTTGACTGTTGTGATTTCTCGTAAGCATTCCTACTTTTACTGAACAAACTATCTGATATATAAGCAAATGGTCCATCATACTTCTTCCACTTACTAAACTCTGAATTGAGTTGCTTCTGTCTTCTGGCATAGCATTCATCATCAGACTCAACTACACCATCCTTCCCCACTTTCCTACTCACTTTATCCAGATAAAAGAAGCGATCATTTTTTGCCATTTCTTCTGCTGCTTTATTGGCAGACACTGCATTAACCTTTAACCATGAATATAGCCACGCTTTAATAAATAACCAGCGATACGTTGCTCTGATATCGCTAGCTTTGTAACCACCATGTAGACGAGTATAGATAAACGCATTGGGACTTTTTAATTCCACTTCTCGTTCATACTTGATACCCGTATGCTCCATTTCTAATTCTGCTGCACGCTTAGAGAGCTCGTAGTAGAGCACCATATCCACATATCGCTTAGTATCTATCCTCAATAACTTCTCATATCCCATAGTAGTGAGTAGCTCTGATTGCAGGTCATCAACTAAACACTGCACATGGCTTACAATTGTGTCTTGATAGAGCTGCAATAAGGATTTGGCTAGTAAGGCGTATTTTTGATTAGGACGAAACTCTTCGAATGCACCTGTATTCATTACAGGTAGCTTCGATAGTAAAACCAATTGGTCTGCAACATAAGAACATTTATCAAGAATTTCGGTAAGAAGCTCTGGAGTGAACATCGCCTCTTCATTTCCTATTTGTGCTTTCAACACAGTAAACAACCAGTTGTCCCATGCATAACAACAATGCTCAACCAATTCGACAAGCTCACGAGCCATCAAAGTGACTTCATTATTGTATGGGTGTCGAAACTCTATCGTATGCATAATTCGATGCATCTCGGCTCTTACGCTCAACTCTAACGAGTCATTCTTAACTAACTGAGAAATAGGTCTTTCCAGTAATGTTTGACACTCCCAGTAGTACTCTTCAATGTCATCCAACCCAAAAAGGTTCATAGCAAAAATACAATAGGGCTTACTATTTCCGGGCATATCGTTGACCTTTATAGAAAGCTCATGGAATTGAGGATGTTCGTAGCTTAATTTTCCTCCTATTTTTAGCTGTTTAAGCTCCGGATGATGTTCTACGATATTTAGCTCAAATACTTGTAAGTCTTTATCTTTGCAATCTATCGTAAATGGCTGTCTAGCTTTACTCATTGTTCTTCAAGATTTATCCAAAAAAACAATGATACCGTAACGATACTGAAAGCTTTAATGTTGTATCGTCGTCGACGTATAGCGAACTAACGACAACAACAAAAAAGCAGAGGTTACCCCCTGCTCACCTAACTTGTCCGTCAATCATCTATAACCTCGTCGGCGACGACACCAATTACGAAGCCAGCTATACCACCAATTAGTACCCCATATGGACCATACCTAGCCCCAATAGCAGCACCGACTTTAGCAGCACGAATACCTGTGTTCTTTTTTGACTGGGATGATGATTGTGAAAAGGTTCTGCTTTGCATGTTTGCTCCTTTGGGAAGTAAAGAAGGGCAATACCTCTCGATATCACCCTTAACGATTTAATACCCCAGCTTACTTAACTGAATCGCATAGATGATTTGCGAAGCTACGAGTCATCATCTGACTTTGGTACTGGTTATTTAGCTTCAATGTATTGAGCCAGAACTCATCCCCATCAACTTCGAATTGCATAAATGCTTTCTGCTCTTGATTGCGGAAATTCACATCACCTTCAATATCCACGAAGATTCGACCCGATTTGGTTTTACCTGATTTCCATGTTTCATTGGTGAATGCCGAGTCGATCATGTCCCCTATTACGTAAGGGCAACCATCTGGACTGCCTTCTTTAATTGTCTGGATTGCATCATCTGTATCCGAACTAAATAGACCTGCTGATGAGCCAAAGCTAGCTAGAACTAACGCACTGATTAGTAGTTTTTTCATTACTACATTTCCTTATTAGATTTACTGATTGAAGAATTTGATAGTGATTGCTGTCGGCGTCGTCGAAACGACGTCAACGACGATAAATGGAAGGGTTATTTTGTTTTCTTGTCTGCGAGCGCTAACAGCTCTGCTTTTAGCTGTTGGTATTCGTCGCCTAGTACGTGAAGATAAATTGATGATTCGGACTTTTTGGCTAGACCTAAGTCTCTAACTATTGAGGCACAGAAACCTTGGTTATTGGCTGAACCTGAAGGATATAGGGATTTATAGACCTGACTTTTCCACGGGTTATCACCTTGAGATTCGATCAACTGGAATAGTTCGTTAAGTGGAACCCAGTGTTTTGAATGCAATCCTGCCCCACCACTTTGTCCGGCAATTCGAAAATAGAGCTGCTTGTCCTCATTATGTTGAGCAATTTCATAGAGGATTTTTCCTTGGGCTTTTGCTCCTAGTTTGGGTGCTTCACCTGTTTCGAGAATGGTAGAGAATGGATTGCCTTCTGGCGTGGCTTTAGATGTATCAACTCCTGCATTCTTCCTGCTGTTTTTGGCTTGGTTCATAGAAACTCCTTTATTTCATTGAGCTAGAAATAAGAAAGCCCCTACCGGACGAATCCAGTAAGGGCTCTTACAATTCAATAATATAAATTCGTTTTGCTGCTTGTTACGCCTAGGGGTTTTTTCCTGTCTTTTCCGGTACTGTTCCTGTCTTTCCAACACAGTTTTCTACATTTTCTCGACGGTGGCGGCGGTAATATAGGTTCGGTGGATTTC
>NZ_JAKKCS010000035.1:0-7945 GCF_021728075.1 Vibrio sp. D54
GGACGACATAGAAAAGTGGGGTGCGTAGAATCGTATAACAAAGCATTTAAGAGTGATTCGCAACGCTTGGCAGTTTCGCTTCGCTCAAGTATAGCCAAGCGTCGCTCACACCTTAATGCGGCGTTAGGTGCTTGATGGAAAAGGTAAGTATGGAAATTGCTTTTCGGCAGATAAACATTGATGATTTCGAATTATGCGTTGCCGCGAGAAAAGATGCCTACTTTTGTAGCTTTGGGCATTACGATGGTTTCGACGACTTCATCAGTGGTTATCGTGAACGAGTCTTTGAACGGTTAACGACATCAGGATGGTTCTACATCCATGTATTTGTGGATGGTCAGTTTGCAGGGCAATTAGAGTTTCGTAGTTTTTCACCTGAACCGGAAACTGGCTATGTCCATCTCATTTACTTAAAACCGAATTTTCGTGGATTAGGACTCGCTCCAAAAGTGCAGGATTATATAGCAAGCACTTTGATTCAGGTGGGTTGTTTGCGGGCAGTACTTTCAGTAAGTCGGACTAACCGTCGAGCTCTTACATTCTATAAGCGCCATGGTTGGGAGTTCGTGCGTGAGAATCCTAAGCACGATGAAACAGACTTTTACCAACTTTGGCTACGCACCTAACAAACAATTTAAGAGTGATTCGGCACGCGTGGCATTTTTACTATGCGTTGGTTTTAGTGGTTTAGGTGGTATGCGGCAGCTTCGGTATTGCGTGCCTCACACCTTAATTGGGCGTTATGCCTCAAGGAGAAAAAATGGTGCAAGGATACAGAATCAGCACGGATAAAAGTCACCTCGACTTTGAGGTGATTTACGAATTTATCTCAGAAAGTTACTGGGCGTCAGGAATACCAAAGCATACCCTAGAAAAAGCTATTTCAAATTCCTTTTGTTTTGGTGTCTATGACAGCCATGATTCTCAAGTAGGCTTTGCTCGCCTGATAACAGACAAAGCAACGTTTGCTTACCTTGCTGATGTATTTATAGTAGAGAATCACCGAGGAAAAGGTTTGGCCAAGTGGCTCGTTGAAAGCATAGTGTCACACCCTGATCTTCAAGGTTTAAGACGCGTGGTATTGGCAACAAGAGATGCGCATGGTTTGTATGCACAATACGGTTTCCAACCAATCGAAAACCCAGAGATACTAATGCAAATTTGGCATCCAGATGTTTACCGTGAGTCAGAGGCATAACAAACGCTTTAAGACGGATTCGCAACGCGTGGCATTTGTGGTTTGCGGTAAATTTAGTGATTTAGGTGGTATGCGGCGGCATTGGTATTGCGTTGCTCACCACTTAAGCGGGCGTTAGTTGCCAACGAGGAAACGCAGCTAAAGCAGAATGTTTAGAGTTAAAATCAGAGTGTTTTTGGTGGCGTTCGTACTTCAATTTTGAATCGTTCGGGTTTGTGAAAATCGTTCTCAGGTTTCTTTTGTGGTTGGATTTTCTGTTTCAGAAACCGATTTGTTTGTTGAAAGTCAGCTTTGTAATATTGTCTTCTCAAAAGATTTTTTTGGTGTTGTTAGTCCGTTTTCTACGGCGCTATCTGTTCCAAGTGGTTTCAGTGACAGGCGCTTTGAAACCGCGCCTGATTTGAGTTTACTAAAACACGTATAGCTAGTGTTGGCAAAACGGCAATCGACTTCAAATCAAAGCTTTAGGTTTGGCAACTAACAAAGCATTCAAGAGGGATTCACAACGCTTGGCAGTTTTGGTTTGAATTGGCTTTAGTGTTTACAGCACAATGGTTTAGTTTGGGTGGTAGCGTTGTTCACCCCTTAATGCGGCGTTAGTCGCCAGAAAAAGCTAGCTGTCAAAATCATGTTTCTAAGCTCAAAATTTGGCTGCTTGTTGTTCGGTTCCCAGGTTCATCGTTGTTGGTCCAAACTCATTTTCAGCGGTTTTAAGTCCAAAGCTTTGCAATTGTCCTAGCGGTTGTTTTGTTCTTTGGTGCTGACAGAACAGGGCAATCGAGAGTCTGTTTTTGGTTGCAACTCTGCTCTGTGAGTTTGTTGGTTCAAAAGCTGATCTACTCGCTGAAAAGGCGTTTTCTCTGGTGTGGTAAGTTCCACGTGGTTTCAGTGACTTTGTTGAAAGTCCGCACTGTGAGATTGGCCTTCCAAAAGCGCTTTTGGGGGTTGTCAGCCTGTTTTCTACGGCGTTGTTTGTTCCAAGTGGTTTCATTGAGTAGCTGCTTTGAGACTACGCCTGACTTAAATGCATCAAAGCACATAAAGTTTGTTGTTCACAAAGTTTAGTTCGGCTTAAAATTGTCGCTCGGTGCCTCGCGACTAACAAACTGCTCAAGAGGGATTCGCAACGCGTGGCATTTTTACTATGCGTTGATTTTAGTGATTAAGGTGGTTTGCGGCGGCTTTCGTATTGCGTTGCTCACCCCTTAGCAGGGCGTTATAGCTCTGGTCAGTTCCGCGATCCAAAATTCAATTACTACGTTATTCACGTATAGTTTGCCATCCATACGTAACTTGCGTACACTTTGCTTATGAAAAGTGTATTTGTTGAATCAACCATATTTGAAAAGTACCGAAATGAATACCTCAATGACGAGGAGTTTCGACTGTTCCAAGCTGAACTTATGTCGAATCCGAAACAAGGTGATGTAATTCAAGGTACAGGTGGTTTGCGGAAGGTTCGAGTAGCAAGTAAAGGTAAAGGAAAGCGTGGTGGTTCACGTGTTATTTATTACTTCCTCGATGAAAAGCGTCGTTTCTATTTGCTAACCATTTATGGCAAAAATGAAATGTCAGATTTAACCGCAGATCAAAAGAAACAGTTAAAGGCTTTTATGGAGGCGTGGCGCAATGAGCAATCGTGACCTATTTGCAGAACTAAGCTCAGCACTTGTTGAAGCTAAGGAGCACTCAGAGGGTAAAGTAACTCTGAAAACTCATCAAGTTAATGACATCAGTGAATTAGATATATCACCTGATGAAATTGTTAGTATTCGTGAGCAGTTTAATATGTCTCGTGGCGTATTTGCTCGTTTGCTACATACATCATCACGTACGTTGGAAAACTGGGAACAAGGGCGCAGCGCACCAAATGGACAAGCTGTTACTCTTCTAAAATTGGTACAGCGTCACCCAGAAACTCTGTCGCACATCGCAGAGCTATAACAAAGCATTTAAGAGTGATTCGCAACGCTTGGCTGTTTCGCTTCGCTCAAGTGTAGCCAAGCGTCGTTCACACCTTAATGCGGCGTTATGTGCTACAGCGAATTCTTAACCATAAATGCTAATCTTGGTATAAAACTAGGTCTGAATAATCTAACGTGCTGTATATGGTTCTTTTATCCGCATCACATTTTCTCATTGTAAGTTGGTATATTTTTGGGAACGTTGTTCTTTAAATTGGTTGTTGGGCAACCCATTAGATACGGGAGGTATGAAATGGCGAAAATATTTTCAATTATCTGGCTTACACTACGTGATCTAGCAAAAACGAAAAGTGAAAATCCAGATGACGAAGAGCTGCCAAAAACTTTTAATAGTATTTTGGATATAGCTAAACAAAGAGAGCCAAAGTCCTATGAAGAGTTCAAGGATAAATAGGGCAAAACGCACATAACAAAGCATTTAAGAGTGATTCCCAACGCTTGGCATCTTTCATTCAATCGTTGGGTTTTGTGTTTACGGTGGTATGGTTAAATTTCGTGGAAGCGTTGCTCACACCTTAATGCGGCGTTATGCGACAAGGCAAAATTTTAGGTTTCTTCTAATTTAATCTCTCTGGCAATTCGCTTTTGGGTTTCGGCAAATCAGTATTGTCGGCTCAAATTCTTGAATCACTCCAACCGTAAAACATGCCAAAGTTCGTGATGTTGCCTCATTCAAAATTGTATTTTGTCGGGGAAAGTTTTTCAGGCGTAAAGTGTGGAAAGGGCAAGTTTACAGAAAGTCCGTATTCGCTGAAATTCCGGCTCGTTAGGTTTCTCACAAGTAAAAGCCAAATCTTTGCTTTAATGTCGTGTTCCGCGCTTGTGGCGGCCTTTTTACAAAACGTTGAATTCGCTGGTTCTTGAATCACAAAAAGTTACCTACGCGTTTGTGGTTTTTCGTGTTTAAGGTAATGTTTTCGTTGGCCAATTTAGCGTTTGCGTACACCTCGCATAACAAACAATTTAAGCAGATTCGCAACGCGTGGCAGTTTTGGTTTGCAGTGAGTTTTGTGTTTAAGGCGCAATGCGGTAGCTTTTGTAATGCGTTGCTCACTACTTAATTGGGCGTTAGGTGCTTGATGGAAAAGGTAAGTATGGAAATTGCTTTTCGGCAGATAAACATTGATGATTTCGAATTATGCGTTGCCGCGAGAAAAGATGCCTACTTTTGTAGCTTTGGGCATTACGATGGTTTCGACGACTTCATCAGTGGTTATCGTGAACGAGTCTTTGAACGGTTAACGACATCAGGATGGTTCTACATCCATGTATTTGTGGATGGTCAGTTTGCAGGGCAATTAGAGTTTCGTAGTTTTTCACCTGAACCGGAAACTGGCTATGTCCATCTCATTTACTTAAAACCGAATTTTCGTGGATTAGGACTCGCTCCAAAAGTGCAGGATTATATAGCAAGCACTTTGATTCAGGTGGGTTGTTTGCGGGCAGTACTTTCAGTAAGTCGGACTAACCGTCGAGCTCTTACATTCTATAAGCGCCATGGTTGGGAGTTCGTGCGTGAGAATCCTAAGCACGATGAAACAGACTTTTACCAACTTTGGCTACGCACCTAACAAACAATTTAAGAGTGATTCGGCACGCGTGGCATTTTTACTATGCGTTGGTTTTAGTGGTTTAGGTGGTATGCGGCAGCTTCGGTATTGCGTGCCTCACACCTTAATTGGGCGTTAGCTTTATAGGAGAAATTATGGCTACACAGCAAGAAGTAGATAAGTTTTTAGACCTTGTAAACGAAATTACAGAGTTGACAATAGATGATTTAATCTATGACTCAAAATGGGGCAGTATAAATTTTGAAAAGGCGAAAGCTGATTTAACTCGTCTATATGCGTTATGTAACCATTTCAAAGTTCTTCCACTAGAGCAATTGCCAAGCGATATCGCGCAGCAAATGGTTTCTCAAGGAACGCCTATACGCAATACAGTAAAGAATATTCGCGAATATACAATTGAGCAGGAAAACCCTTCGGGAGTTCGAGATCAATACATTAATCTTGTTCAAACCCAAGTTGATCAGTTTTATAAGTTCTCTCACATTTATGTTCCGTACTTGGCATATCAAAAAGGTGAGATTCAAAATAACATTGAACAGTTAACAACTTCAGTCTCTCAAGCCAAAATACTTTTGGAAAACGCAGAAGTTGAAACGAAAGAAAAGAGTGGCGAAATAGAATCAATAATCCAAGCTGCTAGAGAAGCTTCTGCAAGTGCTGGCGTAGCGCACTTTACCGCTGATTTTGAGCAAGAGTCTTCCACGTTAGAGTCCCAGGCTAAAATTTGGTTAAAGGCAACTGTTGGTTTAGCTGCTATATCGTTAGCTTTTGCACTCTACTTTTTGTTTTCGGACCCAGATATCTCAAGTGTGGCGAAGGCTATTCAATTTATCTCTTCAAAGATCTTGATATTGGTTTTGCTCATAATGGCGACATTGTGGTGTGGCAATATGTATAAAGCAACTAAACATCAGGCCGCAGCAAATAAATTTAAAGGTAACTCACTAAAGACCTTCCAAGCATTTGTTAAAGCAACTGATGATGACTCTGTCAGGGATGCTGTTTTGGTTGAAACAACAAGGGCTATCTTTAATGAAAGTGCCACTGGTTATTTAAATGTGGATAGTAGTACTACTGAGAAAAGTACAAAAGTAGTTGAGGTCATCCGCACAGGTGTGCAAGCAGCTACAGCCGCCAGCAAAAGCTAACAAAGCATTTAAGAGTGATTCCCAACGCATGGCATTTTTCATTCCATCATTGGGTTTTGTGTTTACGGTGGTATGGTTTGGTTTCGTGGTAGCGTTGCTCACACCTTAATGCGGCGTTAAGTTGATGGAGGAAATAGTGAATCAAAATAGCAAATTACTGACAGGAGTTTATGTATCTGGGCTTATTTATATAGCCACAGAAACTCTTGCATTTTCTCCACAAGAGGGAAGTATCGGGCGTGGCAATGTTTCAATGTCTGGTCCGATTAATCGACCCGAGTTTTTGCCTTGGTTGCTCATTGCTATCGGTATGTCTTGTGCTCTAGTCCTAATCTTCTTTGGTGTGAGTGAATTTTTCCGAAGTTACAAAAATATAATTTCACGAGATTTCAGGTTGTTAAAAAAAGCGAAAGATGAAATCAGGGAGCAAACTGGTATCGCACACCCAATCGGGACAGTAAATATCAAATCACTTTTCAACCCAACCGCTTCACTAGGCATATGGATGACTTCCAAGGGAACGTGGAGTAGTGTGTTATCTATCACGTTAAATCCAATTACGTATGCTTGGTTAGTGGTAGTATCATTTATCAAAACATTTTTTATAAACGATGGCTTTAAACTCTACTTATTGCCGTCACTATTCAGTTTTGGTCCATTATTTCATGGTTTGTTGGTGTTGGGTGGAATATCAACTTAACAATCTGTTTAAGAGTGATTCGCAACGCTTGGCATTTTTACTATGCATTGGTTTTAGTGGTTAAGGTGGTCTGCAGGGGCTTCGGTATTGCGTAGCTCACACCTTAACAGGGCGTTAGGCAAATGGAGATAGGCGTGAGTTTAAGGATAATTGAAGTCGTAGATTTTCAGTCGTCGTGGGCTGATGATTTTAACCGAGAGAAAGCGTTAATCTCTAATGCGTTAAGCCAAGAAAATGTGGTGGAAGTTCACCACATCGGTAGCACTTCAGTTGAAGGTTTATGTGCGAAACCAATTATAGATATTCTGCTCGAAGTTAAATGTCTCAGTGAACTGGATGAGCAAAGTTACTTGATGGAATCGTTGGGCTATCTTGCTAAAGGTGAGTTTGGTATCCCGGGTAGGCGTTACTTTCAAAAAGGTGGGGTTCAACGAACTCATCAAGTCCACGCTTTTCTAACAGGTTCACATGAAGCACAAAGACACATCGCTTTTAAAGAGTATCTTATCGCTTTTCCTGAAGTGGCCGATGAGTATGGTGTGTTAAAGAAAACTGGAGCAGCAATCTGCAACAATGACATAGATGTATATTGCCGTCATAAAGATAGCTTTATTAAAGAGCATGAGACTAAGGCTCTCAACTGGAAATTTGCCTAACAAAGCGTTCAAGAGGGATTCTCAACGCTTGGCAATTTTGGTTCTAAGTTTAGCTTTTGTGTTTATGGCACAATAATTTAGGTTTGGTGGCTTGCGTTGTTCACCCCTTAACGCGGCGTTATGTGCTAAGGTAAAGCAAGTTGTAACGTTCTCACTGTGTTTATTTTAAAAGGATTTATTATGCACGCGATTTATTTACCTCTACTGATCTTTATTGTTTATGCAGTGGTCAACTCAATAATTGGATTCTTTTTAGGTGAAAGGAAACTGAATAAAGGTGTAGCAGGGGCAATTTTTGTATTTATATTCGCATTTATCCCACCATTAAATTTCATTTTCTTAGCCTTGTTGTACTTTAAAAAAACGCCGTTGAATGCACATAATTGATCTTTTTGTGAGCAATACAAGGTTAGGCCCTTAACTGTTAATGTATTGAATACGTTGTACAAGCGCACATAACAAACTGTTTAAGAGTGATTCGCAACGCGTGGCATTTTTGGTATGCGTTGCGTTTAGTGTTTAAGGTGGTATGCGGCGGCTTCGGTATTGCGTTGCTCACACCTTAACAGGGCGTTATGTATCCGAGTTTCGAAAGAATGATTGCACTATTTAATATGAAACAGGTTTGATTGTTTTGAGTGTGTTAGAGTACTTTTTTGTTTCAGTGAGGTACGTACAGTGTCAGTA
>NZ_JAKKCS010000036.1:0-6469 GCF_021728075.1 Vibrio sp. D54
ACACCGCCGTAAACTTTAGCAAGAGTAGTACAGATAGCTGCAGTTAGAGTTGTTTTACCGTGGTCAACGTGGCCGATAGTACCAACGTTAACGTGCGGTTTCGTACGTTCAAATTTTTCTTTAGACATGAGTGGTCCCTCTAGGTACGGATTTAGGTGGCCCAAATTGACCACGCAACCAAAAAAAGATAATTGGTAAATCTAATATCAAAAGGAAATAAACTTGAGAGCTGGTGCTGATAGGCAGACTCGAACTGCCGACCTCATCCTTACCAAGGATGCGCTCTACCACCTGAGCTATATCAGCACTCAAATTAGAGTGGAGCGGGCAGCGGGAATCGAACCCGCATCATCAGCTTGGAAGGCTGAGGTAATAGCCATTATACGATGCCCGCAACACGTAACTCTGAGAGCTATTTCCTAAAGAATATGGTGGAGGGGGACGGATTCGAACCATCGAAGGCAGTGCCGGCAGATTTACAGTCTGCTCCCTTTGGCCACTCGGGAACCCCTCCAAATTTTCAAGCCATTCAGACTACTAAAGGAAAGAATGGTGCCGACTACCGGAATCGAACTGGTGACCTACTGATTACAAGTCAGTTGCTCTACCTACTGAGCTAAGTCGGCATAAGTGGTGCGCATTCTATTGAATGATTTTCTAGGTTGCAATAGTAATTTGAAAAAAAATCATAAATTTCGATTTTTTAGATTCGTTTGCTGCAAATTCGTACAAACTTAGCTTTTTTAAAGTAAACTTCGACCTTTGTCGTTTGCTTTGAAGTTCGCTTGATGTATGTTCTTGCTTCTATTAAACCAAGGATAAAAGAGACCCATGAGTCCATTTTTGTCATTTGACCGTGCAAATTGGGCCGAGTTAAGAAACTCTGTACCGATGACACTTTCTGAAGACGACTTGACTGCGCTTCAGGGCATTAATGAAAACCTAACCATGGAGGAAGCGGTAGAGATCTACCTTCCTTTGTCTCGTCTTTTGAATCTGTATGTCCAAGCTCGTCAAAGCCGCAATTCCGTATTACAACAATTCTTAAATACAGAGGAACATGCTCCCCCTTTCGTAATTGGTATCGCTGGCAGTGTTGCTGTAGGCAAAAGTACGACTGCTCGTATTCTAACGGCATTGCTTTCTCGTTGGGAGAATCATCCCAAAGTCTCCTTGGTTACAACAGATGGCTTCCTATATCCGAAAAAAGTACTAGAAGAACGCGGTATCATGCATCGTAAAGGCTTCCCTGAATCCTATGATATCAAGCGTTTAGTCGAGTTCATGTCTGACGTAAAGGCAGGAAAGCCCGATCTTGAAGTACCCATCTACTCTCACATCACGTATGACATTACTGATGAACTAAGAAAAGTGGATAGACCGGATGTTCTTATTATTGAAGGTTTAAACGTTCTGCAAAGTGGAATGGACTATCCACATGACCCGCATCGTGTCTTCGTCTCTGACTTTTTAGATTTTTCAATTTATGTCGATGCAGAAACAGAGACCATTGAACATTGGTATGTAGAACGCTTTTTAAAGTTTCGCCAAGGGGCCTTTACGAAACCAGGCTCTTATTTTAGCCACTACACACAACTCTCTGTCGATGACGCAAAGAAAAAAGCGAAGCAAATTTGGCATGATATTAATGGGCTCAATTTAGAATTGAATATTCTTCCAACTCGTGAGAGAGCCCACTTGATTCTACACAAAGGCGTTAACCACTTAGTTGATAAAGTCTCGTTGCGAAAGTAATCGAAGATTAGTCACTTTTACGCAACGAGATTTCACCACCAATATAAGTCTCTAGTCCTTGGGAGGTTTCGATTAATATTCCACCTTGATGATCGATGCCTCGAACGACGCCATATACCTCTCTAGGACCAATAAGCAGTTTGACCTGACGATTAAGGAAATTGTCTAACCGATTCCAACGTTCGATAAAGCCAGTAAGTCCTTTCATTTCATATTCGACAAGTGCGGAATTCCAATGCTTGATAAGTGTCATTGCTAGAACATTTCTATCGATCTTGAGACTCTGATTTACTTGGTTCAACGTGGTCCATGGCTGGTCAATCTCAGGCTGGTCGTCAGGCATTCCAATATTCAGGCCCATCCCAATCACTAGATGAGCAGCCCCACCGGCCTGACCTGACATTTCAACCAAGATTCCGGCCAGTTTTTTATCTTGATAATACAAGTCATTCGGCCACTTGAGTTTAACACCTTGCATGCCTACTTCTTCCAGAGCTTCCACTGCGGCAATCCCAATCACCAAGCTCAAGCCCATTGCCGCAGCCATTCCCGCATCCAGTCGCCAATACATAGAGAGATATAAGTTAGAGCCAAACGGTGAGACCCATTGTCTACCGCGGCGACCACGCCCTTGTGCTTGATATTCAGCAATACAAACACGGCCCTTTTCCGAATCCACGACTCTGTCGAGCAAATACTGGTTCGTTGAGTCAATCACAGGGACAAGTTCAACAAGTGACTCCGAGCTAGTGGTCAGGAGTGTCTCGTCTAACAACTGCAATGGTGAAGCTAATTGGTAACCACGCCCTTGCACTCGATAAATATCAATACCCCATTCACTAAGACCTTTAATGTGCTTAGCGATTGCCGCTCTGGAAACATTAAGATCGTCGCCCAACGCTTCTCCTGAATGAAACTCTCCATCACTTAATAACCTTAAAATATGAAGTTTCGTAGAGTGATCTTTTCTCATCTAGATGCCTCGATCTGAGCCAAATTGGTCTCCCCGGTACGATTGAGAAAGCGTACTTCATGCTCAAGTATGATTTGGTATTTGTCCCATACTGTCTGCTTCACTAAAGAAGCAAGCGCGACAATGTCATCTGCACTACAATTATCCATGTTGGTCAAAACCAAAGCTTGCATAGGGTTGACCTGCGCACCGTGTACAGACTTCCCTTTTAATCCACACTGATCGATAAGCCAACCAGCAGCAATTTTCATTCCTCCAGAAGCTGGGTAGGCCACTACGTTAGGGTATTTTTTTGTGAGTCGATCATAGTGATCTTGCGTGATCACTGGGTTTTTAAAGAAACTACCTGCGTTACCTATCTTGGTTGGATCTGGTAGTTTTGCCTTTCGCACTTGGCATACTCGTTCGAAGATAGAAGCAGGGCTGAGTTGTTCTTCTGGGATACTTTGTAAAGGGCCGTACTGCTTAATCGGCTGCCATTGCTTCGCCAACTTAAGCCCTAATGCGGTGATAAAGCACTTTCCGTGCAACGCATGTTTAAATATGGAATCCCTATAGGCAAACTCACAGTCTTGGGCGTGCATTCTTTTGTTTTCAAACGTAGTTAGGTCAAGAACATCTACATAATCACAGATGTCTTTTAGCTCTAGGCCATACGCACCAATGTTCTGAATAGGAGCCGAGCCAGCACAACCTGGAATCAAAGCTAAGTTCTCAATCCCACCGATCCCCTGATTCACACACCAGGAAACCAATTCAGGCCAATCTTCACCACCGGCAATATGTAATAGGTAGTGCTCATCCGTTTCCGTGACTTCTTTACCCATGATTCGATTAACAATCACTAATCCCTCAAAATGTTCTGTAAAAAGAACATTACTTCCTTTACCTAAAAAAAGTTTCGGTAAATGGGTGAATCTTGGGTTTTGAAATAGCTCAATAACATCTTCAAGCGACTCAACGATAGCTAAATAGGAACACGATTGTTCAATTCCAAAAGTATGGTAAGCCTTTAGGCTCGCATTTGTTTTAATTTGCATAGTAGGTTTGCAACACCAGATAAGATTCTCTTAAACTGTCGACATTCTACATTAGTTATCTTTTAACCGCAGTGACAATACCAGACTCATTAATCATAGAAGTGTTAAATCCCATCAAGCTCCCCCTCATTAAGAAACTATACAAAGCGTATTACCCTGCGGGTCGAGCCAAAAAAGATGAATTGATCATTACAGCAAGCCATAAAGGTGAAATCATTGCGTTACTACGTTTAAAAAGTGTAGATAAAGTTCGTCTATTGACAGGAATGTTGGTCATTCCGAAAGTTAGGGGAACAGGGATTGGAAAAGAACTACTAACTCATTGTAAAAACAATGTTTTCACTGATGGCGATTATTGCTTCGCGTTTACACATCTCGAATCCTATTATTCCAAGCATGGATTCACAACAATTGATTGCTCTGAGCTACCACACCCGCTAAAAATGGCATTTCAACGTTATGTAGATAGCGGTAAAGATCTCATTCCAATGCAATTCATCTCTTCAACGACATCAAAACGCGTGCTTTTGTAGCCAGGTAAATCATATCTTTGATAAAATGGCAGGTTCGCAATATTGCACTAAACTAAGGTACTCATACCGATATGATAGTAAGTAGGAATCCATTCGAACAGTTGCCAAGTCTCGCTGTCAATCCGGAAGACTTTGATGTTCTGTATTCAGCAGAATCATTCAGAACCCGTCTTTTAGATGCTATCAGCAAAGCAACGTCGCGAATTTACCTAGTCGCTCTATATCTGGAAGATGATGAAGCTGGACGTGAAATTCTCACTGCGCTTTATGAAGCGAAACAGCGCAATCCTGGGTTGGACATCAATATCTGTGTCGACTGGCATCGAGCGCAGCGTGGCCTGATTGGTGCGGAGACATCTGAGGGTAATTCAGCGCTTTACAAAGCATATGCCAGTAAGTACCAACACCCAATCCCTGTCTATGGAATACCAGTGCGTGGCAGAGAAGTTTTTGGGGTACTGCATTTAAAAGGCTTCATTGTCGATGATACTGTTATCTACAGTGGGGCGAGCTTAAATAACGTTTATCTCCATTATCATGAACGTTATCGATTTGATCGTTACCATGTGATTCGACATGAATCTTTAGCGAATTCAATGGTGCAATTCATTCAGGAAGAAATGATTGCTCACCCTGCCGTTAATGATCTTGCAGGAAAAGATAAGCCAGAAACCAAAGAAATAAAGTCGGCGATTCGCCAACTGAGGGCTTCTCTTGCTCAAGCCAACTATAAGTTTGAAGACCAAGCTGCAACAGAAGAAAGTGTAAAAGTCACTCCGTTAGTTGGGCTAGGCAAACGCCGTAATCTGCTCAATCAACAGATTGTAAAGTTATTGGCAGCAGCCCAAGACGAAATTTTCATTTGTACGCCTTACTTTAACTTCCCTAAAGCACTTCATCGTGAAGTGAAACGAGCCATGAAGCGTGGTGTGAAAGTAACTATTGTTGTGGGTGATAAAACCGCCAATGACTTTTACATTGCACCTGAGGAAGACTTTAAAACCATTGGCGGACTTCCATATCTTTACGAAGTGAATTTGCGTCGCTTTGCGAAAGCCAATGAAGCGAATATAGCAGCACGTAAATTGTCAATTCACCTATGGAAGCATGACAATAACAGCTTCCACCTTAAGGGTATTTGGGTTGATAAACGCTATATGCTACTTACTGGGAATAACCTAAATCCACGTGCTTGGTCACTCGACCTAGAAAATGGGCTACTCATACAAGACAATTATGCGAAGCTCACTGAGAAGTTTGAAGACGAAGTTTCGCGTATTCTTGAGCATACTCACCTTATCTGTACTTATAAGCAATTAGAGAAAGTAGAAGACTATCCTATAGGGGTACAGCGACTGGTCAGAAAAATTACCCGCCTAAAGGCAGATGGTGTTTTAAAACGTATTCTTTAGACATCATTTCTCGCTCTAAAGTACGTCGAGATTTTTATACTAAGCCAACCGCTTTAGCAGTTGGCTTTTTCATATAATCCATTTGGAATACTTAACTATTTTCTAGTACCGCTAGTGAGCACATAACCACTTAGATCTAGAGCGACTCTCTTAATGGGTTTGAGCTTTGACGTTTGTGAGTATTCCGCATAGCTTACAGCCTCGAGCTAAGCTACCCCTCTCTGTTTTGGCGCTTCTTACCCCTTGGCGATATATTTTTTCTGAGACTCATCAAATGTTCAGCGTCGAAAATCATCACCTCGCTAATGAAGAGCTCCTTCAATATTTCACCTTCCAATTCTTTTCAAGTCGTTTGATTTTTGAGCCAGGAGAGATTGGGGGTATATATGACGCTTTTCTGGATTATGCGCACAGTTCGTTTTCTCTTTCTCATCAAGATTCAAGCTGTTGAACGCCTTTGAATACCATAGATTACTTAGGTTTGTTTGTAGGTCATATTGTCTTTCCACAGCATCAACGGCCTATATTAATTAAAGCCTAGTGTGTAATCACGCAGAGTTCGCTTAGTAGGGATTATGGGGAGTAGTCTAGTTAGGTGTAAACACACTTCAGGGAAACGCCGCAGTAGAAACGAAAAAAGCCTCAGTCTTTCGACTGAGGCTTAATATAAGTGGCGGAGTGGACGGGACTCGAACCCGCGACCCCCGGCGTGACAGGCCGGTATTCTAACCAACTGAACTACCACTCCGCAGTGGT
>NZ_JAKKCS010000037.1:0-6020 GCF_021728075.1 Vibrio sp. D54
CAGTCCCCTTACCTAAAGTAGCCTCGATCTCTGAAAGCAATAAAGCCAATCTCTTTTCAAACTCTTGTTTTGCTTGTTTTCGCTCTTCAAAGTGCATTGTGCTTTATTCCTCCGTGAGCCCTAACGCCTTGTTAAGGTGTGAGGCACGTAATACTGAAGCCTCTGCATACCACCTTAATCACTAAACCTACCGCATAGTAAAAATGCCACGCGTGCCGAATCACCCTTGAACAATTTGTTAGGCAAATTTTAAAGATATGCGCCGACTACTGACATGCAGTGCTGAACCGTGTTCTCTTTTTCACCGACTGGCGCGACATAATGAATTGCCGATTCAGCATCCGCCCTACTCGACAACTTACTAATAACCCACGCAGCTAAGTACTTTGATGACAAACAACCACCTGCTGTTGCAAGATTACCATTAGCATAAAATGGCTGCTCTAGAACGGTCACTCCTGATTCGACAACCCAAGGTTTCGTTGTTAAATCGGTACAAGCTGGTATTTGATGCAGTAAGCCAAGCACAGACATGAGCAAAGTACCTGAACATTGCCCACCAATTAACTGAGTTTCAGGGTTTAGCTTTAACCTTGAAAGTATATCTCTATCTTGAGCAATATCGTACGTTAGTACACCGCTACCAAACAATACAACGTTGGCTTGATTCGCAAACTCTAGAGGCTGTTGAGATTGAATTGTAACTCCGTTCATTGAAGTGACGTACTGAGATGGACTCGTTATTTGCACGTTCCAACCTGCGTCTTTCATTCGGTTTAAAATTCCCGCTGCTATAAATGAATCAAGTTCATTAAATCCGTCAAATGTTAGTACTGCGATATCCATATCTACTCCTATTTGCCTAACGCCTTGTTAAGGTGTGAGGCACGCAATACCTAAGCTTCCGCATAACACCTTAACCACCAAACCTAACGCATAGTAAAAATGCCACACGTGCCGAATCACTCTTGAACAATTTGTTAGCATACTTTTTCAACGCTCATAGATCTTTAAGTGATTCTCTTAGTTTATCCATAGTTTGAATTCCAAGTTCACTACTAACCCAACCATACTGGTCGCCATGGAACCGAGGGAAAATATGCAAATGGTAATGGTCGAGCTCGTTGAAATGAGGCGCCTCTCCGTTGTTTTGCATAAAGCCAATACCATCGGGATTGAACTTAGCTTCTATACGCTTATATAAATCTCTTGCGACGTCGATGATCTCTAAAAACACAGACTCGGGCAAGTCAATGAAAGTGCGGTATTGAGTCTTGGGACAAATTAAAATATGTCCAAAGTTGATTGGGTCATGATCTGCAAAAGCTATAACTTGGTCAGATTCGTACACGATGACCGAGTCAATTTCACGATTAACAATTTGTTCGACTATCGTAGTCATCTGAACTCCTATCAAAGTATGCTAACGCCGCATTAAGGGGTGAACAACGCCACCACCCTACCTAAACCATTGTGCCGTAAACACTAAAGCCAATTCAAACCAAAACTGCCAAGCGTTGTGAATCCCTCTTGAATGCTTTGTTAGTTGCCAGACCCAAGGCTAGGTTCTGGAGTTTATTACCGCTTTGCCAACACTATTTTTATGTGTTTTTAAAAACTAAAATCAGGCGCAGTTTCAAAGCGTTTGTCACTGAAACCACATGGAACTAGCAACGCCGTAGAAAGCTGCCTGAAAAGCACCAAAAAGACCTTTTGGAAAGGCAATGCCACAAAGCTGAATTTCAACGAGTAAATTAGCGCCTGAAACGGCAAAACAAAGCCACAATATTAAAAATCGAACGCAACTTCAGCACACCACACCCAGACACAAAACTGAGCAGATTTGCACAATTCATTAGCCTTAAACTTTCTGCTTTAGCTGCGTTTTTACCACTGGCAACTAACACCCTGTTAAGGGGTGAGCAACGCAATACCGAAGCCGCCGTATACCACCTTAAACACTAAAACCAACGCATGGTGAAAATGCCACGCGTTGCGAATCCCTCTTGAACAGTTTGTTATGTGCGTGCTTACGTTATGCACCAAACTGCTTTATACGCTTGGCACCAATAAAAAACCGATACTTACTTTGTTGAAGTAAGTCTAAATGGCGCTCAAACTTGGGTAAGCCATTGGACAAAGACAGATGGTAGACGAGTCCATTACCGGCGTACACTCCAACGTGTGCTCCGTATGAGTCAGCAGAGTCGTTGTACAACATGATATCTAGCGGCTTAAACTCAGTGACCACCTCACTGAACTCTGAGTCATTCCACAGTTCACTAGAACGGTAGTTAGGTGGATTTAGACCGAAGTCACTGAGCAGATTATACGCAAAGACCTGACAGTTAGCTCCAAGCGTTAAGTCGGAATCATCTTTGCAACCTGGAATGCGGGATGAAACGTATCTTACATTTTTGAATCTATCGGGAATATCCATGTCCATTTTCTCCCAAAGCACATAACGCCGCATTAAGGTGTGAGCAACGCCACTACAAAACTTAACCATACCACCGTAAACACAAAACCCAACGATGACACTAAAAATGCCATGCGTTGGGAATCACTCTTAAATGCCTTGTTAGCTGATGAAGCTCACCATGAGCACTTCATTGATACTACTCATCGGCACAAAGTCTGGGTAACCAATTTCAATTCTTGGTACCACTTTTAGTGAGTATGCTTTTTCCTGCTCCCAAGCCGTCCAAGACTGTAGACTTGAGTATGCATCCTCTGAAAGAACTAACACAGCCATTTCTGCATGCTTTTGAGCGATGTTAGTTGGAATACACTTGTACAAGTGATGATACACTTTTTTATCGCCTAAATTGCGATAATCGAAAAACGACACGCAAGATCGTAAACGAAAGAAACCGTTTGAATTTCCAAACACCGAACTTCGTGAGCCATCTAAATTGGCGAGCAGCCCACCGGAAGACAATATAGATTTATAATTCTCTAGAGTAGTGGCATGAAAAACTGACCCGCTCATTTTACTAACGAAGTCTTCAAAATCATCGACTTTCAAATTACGAACTAACATATTACTCTCATCAGCTAACGCCGCGTTAAGGGGCAGCAACGCGCTACCACCAAACTTCAATTTACCACCGTAAACACAAATACCAAGACTTGAGCTAAACTCGCCACGCGTTGACTGTCCCTCTTGAACGCCTTGTTAGCTTATTTCCTGCAAGACATTGTATACCAAAAAACTGTCCCTACTACGCCATGAAGTATGAACTTGAGACATACCACTGAGCCGAATTTACAGGTTTGAGCTTTGAATTACCTTGAACTAGACCAAAACCGCCGAGCGTGGAGACTCACGGAACTTCACACACAAAAGCTGACATTTGAATTGCTGATTTCACGCGAGGACTTTGTCATTTACACCTAACGAGGCGATGCTTGAATTTGCACCACCTTGATATCAAACCGATAACCGATACAGCTTAGTTAGGAACGAAACGAGTACAAGATAAAACATTGCCTGAGCACGATATTTCGGTTTAGTTCGGAGCTAAACAATTGCTATAAGATTCTGATTTTTAGAGAGTAAGCTAACGCCGCGTTAAGGGGTGAACAACGCCACCACCTAGCCAAAACCATTGTGCCGTAAACACTAAAGCTGAATCAAACTGAAAATGCCAAGCGTTGAGAATCCCTCTTAAACGCTTTGTTAGGGTACATTTTGCTTGACCAATGCGGCAAAAGGCATATTATTACATTTAAGCGGTTATCCGCGAGGTGTCAGGCAAAGGTAGTAAAGATAAAAGAATAAAGAATCAAAGACTAAACTTAAAAATACTCAAAGCTAATTAATAAACTAAACTACTGAAACTAAAAAAGTCAACAATATACTAAATAAACGAAATCAAGACTAAATAAATTAAAGCTAACTAAAATACGAATCTAAAACTTAAAATACTCAAAGCTAATTAAACACACTAAAAATATACTTATAGAACTTAAAGCTAATAAAAACTAATGATAAACCTGTAAGCCTGATAGTCACTAACCCTCACAAAGGTGTTGGCTATGAAAATAAGTTTTAGTATTTCCGCAGCATTTCGTGCTTGGTTTCTAAAATTTGAGTTTGGTTTAGACAAAAGTAAGTCGAAGCCAAACGACGAACAAGAAGCTTAATTGAGAAAGCCCACAACTGACACTGTGGGCTTTTTTGTGCCTGTACCCTAACGCCCTGTTAAGGTGTGAGCAACGCAATACCGAAGCCCCCGCATACCACCTTAAACACTAAACGCAACGCATAGCAAAAATGCCAAGCGTTGCGAATCACTCTTAAACAGATTGTTAGGTGACAGCTATAACACCTACGATACTATAAAAACAAAGTTTGAAACGACTGTTCTCGTTTAATAGACATCAAGCTAGAGGACAGTGAGGCAAGCATTGCCTCATGCACGAAATCCCCCATGCTTATACGTTTGACGCCCAGAGCTTTAAGTTCTGGAAAACTAGGTAATTCAGGAATACACATTACATTTATTGGTAGCGACGTGCTTGCTACAACAGTTTCAATATCATTAACTTCTCTAATACATGGTAGAAAAATTCCATCAGCGCCAGATTGTTGGTACCTATTAATTCTCTCAATACTCTCAGCTAGAGGTTCCCTAACATTTAGCAAGAATGCATCGCTCCGGACATTAATGAATACTTCAATATCAGCTTCCGCGAGTAAGCCCCTAACTTGCTTTAGCGTTTTCTCAAATAGTGCAACATCACATAGCTGTCTTTGACCTTCTATTACAATACTATCTTCTATGTTTATGCCAACGACACCGACTTTCACCAATTCGATAATATTCTTCACTATGAGTTCTGGTGTATCTCCAAAACCTGATTCAATATCAACTGTCAAAGGCAGATTAGTTGAGCTATCAATTGCTTTTACAATTGACAATAAATCATTGAACTCAATGTTTTCTCCATCATCTTTTCCAAGATTACTCGCAATTGCAGCACTAGAAGTACCGATAGCTAAAAAACCTACTTTCTCTGCGACCTTCGCACTAGGCACATCCCAAACATTACAAATAACTAGTGGTTCTTCCGCTCTATGCATACTCTTAAACATGTCTGAAACTCCTATATAGATTTGGAACTAATAATTTCAGACCGATGCTAGCAATTGACATATGATAGAGCTCGCCAATTCCGGAACTGAATAACAAATATTGATTCACAACTCGCTGTCACATAACGCCGCGTTAAGTAGTGAGCAACGCTACCACCTAACCTAAACCATTACACCGTAAACACTAAAGCTCGACTTGAACTAAAAATGCCGAGCGTTGCGAATCTGCCTTAAACGCTTTGTTATACCGCTACTTACAGGCTACCCAATACCTAGCCACTGGCTCTGGAAAAACTTTACCCATAACCACTTTTTCAAACTTGCCACCATTAGATTCTATAACCTTACGCGATGCAATATTGTCTTCATCTGCTGTAATAAGTGCCTCAGAAATACCCAAAATTTTGGCTTTTGGTAACGCTAACTTGAGCATCAATTTACCATGACCAATTCCGCGGTGCGAAGGAGCAATATCATAGCCAATATGGCCTGCCTCTAAAGCTAGAAACTCGTTGTTGATATTATGACGAATACGAATAGCGCCCAAAATATTTCGATTGCCGTCGACAAACCAAAAATGATTACATGGCACATAGCCATCAGGTAAATTTAAACCCTGGGCTTCATCTTGAAGCTGCTGGACATATCGCGTGAAATCTGAGACTCCGTTACGGTAATATTCCGCATTCTCTACATCATTTTTAGCAAAATCTTGATAAAACACCGAAAACTCGGATTCAAATTCTAACGAGGGTAAAACTAATTCCATGTTTGATTTTTCTCCTTGCGGTATAACGCCCTGTTAAGGTGTGAGCAACGTAATACAAAGCTACCGCACACCACCTTAAACACAAAACGCAACGCATAGCAAAAATGCCAAGCGTTGCGAATCACTCTTAAACAGATTGTTAGGCTGGTA
>NZ_JAKKCS010000038.1:0-5844 GCF_021728075.1 Vibrio sp. D54
ACAGAATGGGTGCAGATGAGCTCGGTACGTATTTCTTGAAGTTAGCGGATGAGGTAAAAATCATCGATAAGATGGTACCGGATAAGCTTAAAGAAGCGATGGGCGAGTTTGATGACCTTTTTGCTCGAATTTTAGGTAAGAGTGAGAAAACTTACCCAGCAAAAGTAAAACATAATACTGGCGAGTCTGCACAGTCAGGAAAGAGTTCTGCGAAGGCAAATGAGGACAAAGATAAAAAAGATTTTGTCTGTCCCGTTTGTAAGAAAAAACCAGAAAAATGTGATGCTTATTAGAGGTCAATACCATCATGGCTAAAAACTCAACTGCAAAAACACATAGTCTTATAAAAGGTTCAGGGCCTGCTTTAGCAAAAGCAATTAAATCTAAGCACTATAAGTCGGGCTTCAATGAACATTTATGGGCGGATGGACGTTTGAAGGGGGATGACGGACAGTTCGGACTTCAGGCTCACCACATCATAACAACTAAAAACTTAGATACTCCAGAGTGGAAAAAATACAGAGAAGCATATGAGTATGATATAAACACCTGGAAAAATGGGGTAATGTTCCCTTCCAAAACGGATATCGCTTGTCAAGTCAATACACACGTCCATAAGTCTGGCCATGGTGGAGGTTTGGACTTCAAGACCAAGCAAGAACAGTTTTGGGAAACAAGTTCAGATCTTGAAAGTGGTGAACTTACATCAATTCCGGTAACAAAGGTTCCTGATCCCGTAGCATCTAAGTTGCGGCTGGATGATATAAAGTATATAAAGTCAGTTAATCGAGATATTAAAGGTGTAAAAGAAAGTGCAAGAAGAGGCTATTATTGCAAATCAGGGAATAAAAGGCACTTTCAGTCTGATTTAGACGACGTCTCTGAAGACGTTTTAGTGTGTTTAGATAGCTTTTTATATACAATTTCGACTTTTGGTCATGATTACTCTCCGGCAAGTGACATAGGTTGTGCAGGCGAGAGTAATATAGAAAGCAAGAATAAATCAAGAAGCGCATGCCCAAGTAGATCTTCCAAGCTACCGGAAGAAAAACACAATATAAAGAATGTAAAAGGTAAGACTATGAAACCTAGAAAACTTGAGGTTGGAAAATGAGTGAATATTTTTTTGCAAGAGAGTGTGTCAATTCCCCAATTTATTGTTTTCCAGATGAATACATCGATTCCGTGCCCTTAACGAGTTTTACTTACCCTAAAGCACCTGTTCCCTTGATAGTCGAATTTCTTCCACAAGACGATTATGAAATCCCAGATATACTTGAAATGCCAAATTTCTCGATTAAGAAAAATGAATTTTCGAAATTAGATTTTAATAACATTTTTGGGGTTAATTGGGTCGATATTAAACTTCATGATAAAGGCGAACATGATTTTCTTATGCTACAAGTTGTCAACGAGATTAAGTTGATTGATAGATCTGAAAGTAAGATCAAGAGGTACCGAAAGGATTCTAATGGTGATGAGATGATTAGTGGTATTCTTAATCTTATATTAGATGAAAAACTAATTCAGACTATACCAGTAGATAGAAGACAGATAGTGATAGATCCTGGTTGGTTGAAGTGTGTTTTTTTCCATAAAAGTTTAGTTGAAAAAATAAAAAATTCTAAGCTAGTCGGTGTGGAATTTATACCGGCAGACGGCTATTCAGACTTTAGATAGATGAAATTAAATTTAAATGACTTTTATGTAAATAACAATCCTAAAGTAATATGTATATTAAGTTTATTAAAGAAAATTTAAGCAATATTCTACCAGAAAAAAGACCAAGTATGGTTTTTTCTAACCCTGACTTGTTTATTATTTTTGACAATACTATCCGATTCGTAATTTGGGAAGAAATTTTAGAAAAGTTAAATGAATTTTGGTTAGAAGGAAAAGATACTTGGGATAGTCATTTTGATTTTGGTAGTAATCCCGACGATTATGATAGACAGTTTGATGATTATAAAACAATTGAACTTTTACAATTCCCAACCCTGACAGATTTAGAAGTAGAAGAAAAATATGCTTTTGTTTTTAACGAGAATAATGAATTATATATTAGTGAGAACTTCGTTAAAGACTTGAAGTCAGCTGGATGTGTCGATGTATGGTATGATACCACAGCTCCATATGGCCGTTATTAGACTGCCAGCATTGAAAAGCGTCTCATGGCGCTTTTTCTTTAATACTACGATTGAAACACCACTTTATGATTTTCCGGATGAATTTTCTTATTCGGTTCCATCCAACGTATTAACATATCCTAATCAGCCAATTCCGCTTGTAAAAAGGTTTGCTCCTACAGAAGATTATTGATGTGTTTTTAATTCCTTCACTAGTAATATCGCCTTATGAGTGTAAGAGAGCAAAGCAAGATAATTACCAAACAATAAAGAGGTATAAGATGGAGTTTTCGGTAATCTCTGAGGACTATATGAGAAGTTCAACGGTATTCCAATGTGTGGATGATCGTGAATTTCTATATAGTACAAATAATTTTCACCCAACGAGTTCGGAGAGTCCAATAAGATGGGAGGATAAAAATGTAACTTCCTCCATGGTTCACCCCATTTCGGACAATGGTGACATATGTGTTACTAAAGAATTTGCAGATCTTGTAATGAGCTTTGATCCTTATGGTGTAGAGTTTTATCCAGCATCACTATCGACTAAAGATAGAGTCATCACCGATCGATATATACTAGCTCTGAATAACATTCAAGACGTTGTCGACTTTGAACGAAGTGTTGTAGAAGTATCACCAAACAATGGGGACCTGATCGTCCACCGATTGTTTCTAAGCCCAGAGAAAATTTTAAAGATCCCCTTCCATAAACGGGTGGTTTATAGGGCTAAAGGAGCTGATACTGCAGTATTTTTCGCTCCAGAAATCTATGATTTGATTAGTAATGATTCAAGATTTTCTCTAGTTAGGAAAATGAAGAAGAATACATCTATGCGTGCACCTAAATTTTAGGGGAAAATAATGAAAGAAGACTATATTATTTTAACAAAGCAAAACTTAACTAACTTCCCATTCCAGCAAACCCCTAAACCAATAGTGCCAGTAGAGCCTGATCTGCTTTTGGAAATGACTTTTTCTCCGAAGCTATTTATCATCAGTGATATTGCGTCAAAAGTAGAGAAACTGGTCGTACACGGAGTAGAGTGGTTAGACGCTCGCGTGGATTGTTCTCCAAGCCAGCCATCTGATGATGAAATTAAAGTTTACGAAGATTATCGTATGCCTTACATACATCAAACTTATAAATTGACGGATAAAGCAAAACAATATGGCAAGTTGAACTGGTTAGATATCGAGTCAACAGAGTTTGATTTCTCTAAATTAGAAAATATCCCCTTAGAAGAACGATTGATATTTAAACTAGAAGAAGATTTTGGCTTAGTTTTCATTCACCAAAGTGTGATTGACCTTCTTAAAAAAGACGTCAAGGACGTTTGGGTTAGGGATGTATAATAAGCGCCGAAAGGCGCTTTTTTGAGCACGTAACTTCAATTTATGTAATGTGTTGAGTATTTTGTAAGAGGAAACGCAAGCTGAACGCTTAGCCTTCTTTTTATTATTTGTTTAAGAAGCATGGTGTGATGCCAATTAGTGAAGAATATTATGTGTTATCAAATGACTACTCAAAGGTGAATTTTGTAGTAAACATGGAAGATGAACGTGGATTTAGTTTGTTAATGGATAAAGCGATATCTACAACCATGCATGTTAACTTTGAGTGTATTAGCTTAAAGAATTTCAGCGCTATCGATGCTCCGTTTGATGTTTCTGTCAACACTGAGATATTGTTTGACCTGGATTTTCTTGCAGTATTATCAGAATTAATGCTATACAAAAACTCACTTGTTCCTGCTAAGATCAAAGAGAAAGAGTTTGTTTATCTTCATTGTTATAATATTATCGATATAGAGGATGAAGTTAAGGGGTTTAACTTTGATCTATTATCAGAAATACCCGTCGAGGAAAGGTTGGTATTCAAACCCTCTTATGGATCTATCGTTGTTTTTTTTCATAAATCAATTATAGAGAAAATCAATTCTGTTAAGATTTTTTCATATGCAAAGTATCAAAAGGCTTCCGATTGGTCAGTTGAATGGGAAATGTCATGAATTATACAGAGCATAAAATTGATGACCTAGTTAGCTTGTATCATTATAAAATCCGACTTGTTAAAGTTGAGCCGGATATATCCCAAACATACGGATTAAGTATTTTTATAAGTGATTATGTTAAAAGGAAAATACGTTATATTGATGTTCTTAATTTAACTGAGGGTGTTATATCAATCCGTTATTTTAAGACAGATGATTTTTTGCCTGGTTATTATAAGTCAGAACCAATATTACGAGATGAAAGTTCATTTTTTACAAATGAAGAAGGGCATTTTTTTATTTATAAAGACTTATATGAAGAACTATTTACAAATAAATTTTATGTTTTGATCGATTTTTTAGTTTCTAGTATAACTGATCGTGTTTGTACTGGTTGTCAACCTTGTTTACGTAATGAAATTAGGAGCTTTCCACGTTTAAAATGCAAATAACATACTTAAATGAGGACTTTAACGAGGGTGAATCATTATTTACTTCCGTTGATATTCGGTCGTCTTTCTATGATGATAATGATTTCACTCCTACTTCTTGTAAAAGTGAGATTGTGTGGAAAGATGATGATATCTATGAAATTGAAGCATTAGATTTAATCAAAGGTGACGCTTTTAATGTCACTAAGCCTATTGCTGAACTAATTATGAGTTTCGACCCATACGGTGTTGAAGTTTATCCCGCAAAATTAACCTGTTCCGGAGACGGAGTGTTAACTGAGCGCTACATAATAGCAGTAGATAACTTAGTAGATGTCGTTGATTATGATAAAAGCATAAAAGTGACTGACGTAACTACCCGTTTTTACTTATCTGATGAAAAGATCAAGGAACTTCCGGATAGCAAGAGGCACGTTTTTAAACCTGTCGGAATGACAAAAACGTTCTTCTCAATCGAGTTGTTTGAAGCGCTTGTCCGTTTAGATGAGGAGGGTAAAATAAGTACTAGTATCGTTGCCTTTTCATTTGATACATCCGAAGAGACGCCCCGAGTCTAGTGTAAGTAGGTAAATAGAATAATGACTAACTACACAGTTTTATCTAAACAATCTTTGACTGGCTCCCCATTCCAGCAAAGCCCTAAGCCAATAGTGCCAGATTTGCTTTTGGAAATGACCTTTTCTCCAAAGCTATTTATCATCAGTGATATTGCGTCAAAGTAGAGAAACTGGTCGTACATGAAGTAGAGTGGCTAGACGCTCGTGTCGATTGTTCTCCAAGCCAACCAACAGATGAAAAAATTAAAGTTTACGAAGATTATCGTATGCCTTACATCCATCAAACTTATAAATTGACGGATAAAGAAAAACAATGCGGCAAGTTAAACTGGTTAGACATCGAGTCAACAGAGTTTGATTTCTCTAAATTAGAAAATATCCCCTTAGAAGAACGATTAATATTTAAACTAGAAGAAGACTTTGGCTTAGTTTTCATTCACCAAAATGTGACCTACCTTCTTAAAAAAGACGTCAAAGACGTTTGGATAAGAGATGTATAATTAGCGCCGAAAGGCGCATTTTTATTTGTCATAAGATGGAGTCTAAAGGTAGGAAAATGAATCATTTTAATGGCTAAGATAATACTCCTAGTACTATAGAAGTAAAAGCATTTTGCTATAGTGGTCGTCGATTAAAAACAATCAAAGAACAAAAATAAAGTAGGGTATATATGTATTTTTCATTGATCTCCGAAAACTACTTCTCTTCAAGTGTTA
>NZ_JAKKCS010000039.1:0-5502 GCF_021728075.1 Vibrio sp. D54
GCTAACTTGGCTTCTTACTTTCGAAACTTAAGCTTCGAAGCGTTGCCGTGTCAGCGAGGAGGCATTATAGAGATTGCGATCACATTGGCAAGCCCTTTTTCTCGTTTTTTTTGATTTTTTTATCGTTTGGGTGTTTTTTATTCTAAAAGGCGAGTTTTCACTACTATTCTACCTCCATACACCCTGTAATCGCCCTGAATAAGGAAAAAAGATGAGCTCAATGAGAAGCTACAAAGGTATAAAGCCTGAACTTGGTGAGCGTGTTTACGTTGACCCAACCTCTGTTTTAGTCGGTGATATCCGAATTGGCGATGATTCTAGCATTTGGCCATTGGTAGCAGCGCGAGGCGATGTAAACCACATTCACATTGGTGATCGAACGAATATTCAAGATGGCAGTGTTTTGCATGTCACCCATAAGAACGCCGAAAACCCAAACGGCTACCCATTGATTATTGGTAATGACGTTACGATTGGCCACAAAGTGATGCTGCACGGTTGTGAGATCCACGATCGTGTTTTGGTTGGTATGGGAGCTATTGTTTTAGATGCTGTTGTAATTGAGTCAGAGGTGATGATCGGAGCAGGCAGTTTAGTGCCACCTGGGAAAGTATTAGAAAGTGGCTACTTATATGTTGGAAGCCCAGTAAAACAAGCTCGCCCTCTATCAGAAAAAGAACGAGCTTTCTTGCAAAAGTCTGCCAACAACTATGTGCAGAACAAAAACGACTACTTAAATGAAGTAAAAGACTTGAACTAAAGCCCTGTTAACCGATAATGATATGGCCTTCTTCGTTGAAGGCTTCATCTTCTATTAGCTCTTCAGCCATTTCTTCTAGGTCGAATCGGTAATCAGTAAACACTTTAATTGCCGCTTGCTCAGTTTCAATCAGTGAACCACTGAGCTTTTCTAGCTTTTGTTTCGTCACAAAGCACTCTATTAGTGCGCCTGATTGTTGCGCCGAAAAGTTTACCGATTGTGATACTTCATCCCATGATTGAATATCTGGGAATAAGATGGATTGATTCATCGCTTATTGACCTTCAAGGTTCTTTCTTAGTTCTCTGAGAACTTGTTTGGCACCAGGACGTAAGCCACGCCAGAGCATAAAGCTTTCCGCAGCCTGCCCAACTAACATTCCAAGACCGTCATACGCATGAGCGGCACCATTCTCTTTTGCCCATAAGTTAAAGCTCGTCACCCCTTTGCCATAAATCATGTCATAGCTTGTACTGTTAGCGGCAAAGATGGAGGATGAAATAGTCGGCAGTTCACCACTAAGAGAAGCGGATGTGGAGTTAATGATGACATCATACTCTTCATCAATACTTGCCATCTCTTTGGCGAGGATAGGACCGTGAGAGACAAACAGCTCTGCAAGCTCCTGTGCTTTACTAAAGGTACGGTTGGTAATGGTTAAAGAGGTCGGCTTTTGATCGAGTAGTGGCTTAATAACACCACGAGCGGCACCACCAGCGCCAATAATTAGGATTCGCGCGCCTTCCAATACAACCTGATGCTGAAGCAGATCTTGCACTAGACCTGCACCATCGGTGTTGTCACCAATGATTTCACCATCATCTAACTTCTTGAGAGTGTTCACTGCGCCCGCCAATTGAGCACGCTCAGTCAGACGGCTAGCAAATTGATAAGCGTCTTCTTTAAATGGCATGGTAATGTTGCACCCCTTGCCACCTTCAGCAAAAAACACCTTCGCCGCGTCAATAAAACCATCAACAGGTGCACTTTCTGCGGTGTACACCAAAGATTGATTAGTTTGACGAGCAAACAAGGTGTGAATGAATGGCGACTTACTGTGTCCGATAGGATTACCAAACACGGCATAGCGATCGATTTGCTGGGTCATTTCCTTACCTTTGTTCCTTACTTAGATATAGAGAAAACAGGGCCACCTGATTACAGATGACCCTATCACTATCTATCTATATAGAAAAGGAGATTCCGTGCTTACCACTCTCGTGGCGTTAGGTATCGCTCGTAAAGTTCAGCTTCTGGCGATCCCGCTTCTGGCTCGTAGCAGTACTCCCAGCGAGCGAGCGGCGGCATTGACATCAGAATCGACTCAGTACGCCCACCACTTTGTAAACCAAATAAGGTGCCACGGTCATACACTAAGTTGAACTCTACGTAACGGCCGCGACGATATAGTTGGAATTCACGCTCACGCTCACCATAATCGATCTCTTTACGACGAGAAACGATCGGCAAATAAGCCTGGCAATAGCCTTCACCGACTGCTTTGATGTAAGCAAAACACTTATCAAATTCCCACTGGTTTAGATCATCAAAGAACAAACCGCCAACACCGCGAGTTTCATTACGATGTGGTAGGAAGAAATATTTGTCACACCATGCCTTATGCTCTTGGTAAACATCGTCACCAAATGGTACACAAAGCTGTTTTGCAGTGTCGTGCCATGATTGGCAATCTTCTTCAAATGGGTAGAACGGCGTTAGGTCAAAACCACCACCAAACCACCAAATTGGGTCTTCGCCATCTTTTTCTGCAATAAAGAAGCGGACATTGGCGTGTGAAGTCGGTACATAAGGGTTTTTAGGGTGAATAACCAAAGAAACACCCATCGCTTCAAAACGACGACCCGCTAGCTCTGGGCGATGCGCTGTCGCAGATGCTGGCATTTCTTTCCCTTCCACATGCGAGAAGTTCACGCCTCCCTGCTCGAAAACAAGGCCATCACGCAAAACACGTGAGCGACCACCGCCACCCAGACGCTCTCCTTTTTCACGTTGCCATGCATCCTCGACAAAGACGGCCTTTCCATCTTCTTGTTCTAACTGCTGACAAATGGAGTCCTGAAGTGACATCAAGAACTGCTTTACGGCGTGCTTATCGATCGCTGACATACGTTATTACCTATTACGTGAAACCTAATGATGGCTGGCTAGCAGGGTTAACCCTGTCTTAATATTTGTGAAGTTTTGGCGTCACGAATCTCGCTGGGTTTATCACGACCGCTGGTCTCGCCACGAAGAATGGCGACCAGCTTATCACCCAACTGCTCTTCGACTTCTTCCGTGGTCATACACGGTGGTAAGCCGGAAAGATTCGCGCTGGTAGAGGTTAACGGCTTTCCGAATGCATTACACATTTTTTGCACCAAAGGATGATCAGTCACACGAACCGCAATTGAATCAAACTGCCCTGAAACCCAGTTGGATACTTTATCGCTCGCTGGCATGATCCAGGTGTATGGGCCTGGCCAAGTGGCATGAACAGTCTGTAATTGTTCTTCAGTCAACTGAGATTCATCAATATAAGGCAAGAGCTGATCATAACTTGCCGCGATGAGAATCAGCCCTTTTTCTACCGGACGCTGCTTGAGCTCTAATAGCTTTTGAATTGCTTCTGGGTTATCTGGATCACATCCGACACCAAAAACCCCTTCTGTTGGATAGGCAATCACTTCGCCTTGCTTGAGTGCGTTGAGCACTTGTTCAAAGTTATCCACCGATTACTTCCTATTTGTTTGACTGTGTTGTTTTCACTAAGTGTACAAATATTCATTCTCAGACACTAAAGCAATTTTTTTATAAAATGTATCAATAGCGCCAACAACAAGACGCAAACGTTTGCTTGAGATAAAAATCCCCGTATAATGCGCACAAATTTATAGCTCACCTAATTTTTGCAGCTTAAAGGAGTTTGAGATGAAAGTCGGTATCATCATGGGTTCTAAATCCGATTGGCCAACCATGAAACTAGCAGCGGACATGCTAGACCAATTTGGCGTGCCTTACGAAACAAAAGTAGTGTCAGCACACCGAACTCCTCAATTACTGGCTGACTACGCCAGTGGCGCAAAAGAACGCGGCATCAAAGTTATCATCGCAGGCGCAGGTGGTGCAGCCCACCTACCAGGTATGGCGGCGGCGTTTACTAGTTTGCCAGTGCTTGGGGTTCCCGTTCAGTCTCGTGCACTGAAAGGTATGGATTCATTGCTTTCTATTGTACAGATGCCAAAGGGAATTGCGGTTGGTACATTGGCGATTGGCGAAGCGGGCGCAGCAAACGCCGGTATCCTAGCAGCGCAAATCCTAGGCACTCATGATGAAAACATCATGGCGAAGGTAGAAGCATTCCGTAATGAGCAAACGGAAACAGTTCTCGCAAATCCAAACCCTGCAGAGGATTAATCAGATGCATGTACTGGTTCTTGGTGCGGGTCAGTTGGCTCGTATGATGTCTCTGGCTGGTGCGCCACTGAATATTCAAATTTCAGCTTACGATGTCAGCAGCGGTGATGTCGTTCACCCTTTAACTCAACAGGTACTTGGCCATGGCTTGGAAAATGCGATTACGCAAGTTGATGTGATTACTGCCGAGTTCGAGCATATTCCACATGACGTGCTCAAAGTTTGCGAAGCGAGCGGCAAGTTCCTACCAAGTACGCAAGCCATCAAAGCAGGTGGTGATCGCCGTATTGAAAAAGCACTGCTTGATGATGCCGGCGTGCGCAACGCGAAATACTACGTCATTGAAACTCGTGAAGACTTTGAGCGCGCAATTGAACACGTTGGTATGCCAATGGTTCTGAAAAGTGCATTAGGTGGTTACGATGGTAAAGGCCAATGGCGCTTAAAAGAAGCTTCTCAAGTCGACGACATTTGGACTGAGATGGCAGAGTGCATCGCGGCAACACCAACTCAAGCGATTGTTGCTGAAGAGTTTGTTCCTTTTAACCGCGAAGTATCACTGGTTGGTGCTCGAAGCAAAGATGGCAGTGTGGAAGTGTATCCTCTGGCAGAGAACGTCCACACCAACGGTGTATTGAGTCTTTCTACTGCGATTGATGCGCCAGGGTTACAGGAACAAGCAAAGCAAATGTTCACGGCAGTCGCAGATAGCCTAGATTACGTTGGCGTATTAGCGCTTGAGTTCTTTGATGTCGATGGGGCACTTTTAGTGAATGAGATTGCTCCACGCGTGCACAACTCTGGTCACTGGACACAGCAAGGTGCAGAAACGTGTCAGTTTGAAAACCATCTGCGCGCAGTGTGCGGCTTACCATTAGGCAGTACGAAATTGGTTCGTGAAACCTCGATGATTAATATTCTTGGTGAAGACACACTACCAGAAGCATTGTTATTAATGGATGGTTGCCACCTTCATTGGTATGGCAAAGAGAAACGTGCAGGTCGCAAGATGGGACACATCAACGTGTGTGGCGACTACCCAGGAGAATTGCACCGTAGGTTGTGCGCTCTGGCAGACATCTTAGACCCAATAGCTTTCCCAGCCGTGCAAGCGTTCGCTAAACAGCCTCAACACTAACGTTTGGCAGCAAAAAAATAAAAAAAGGGTCGCACGATGCGACCCTTTTTAATTCCTTTGTGTTCCGTCCTAAATAAGGTTGACACTTTCCACACCCAAAATTGGAGAGTGTTATGAAATCAACAACTAAAAGAACTCAGCGCGATTACTCCCTCGCTTTTAAACTCACTGTAGTTGATGAGGTTGA